>JAIWOM010000056.1 GCA_020216895.1 Microcella sp. | reverse complement strand
GCTCCCCGAGCGCGCGCTCGTCCGCGGGCGCCACGACCGCGGGAACGGCCGGCAGGTACCCGACGTCGCCCGCCTTGCCGAGCAGCTTGTCGGCCCGCTGCAGCGCGGGCAGCCCCCGGGGCACACCATCGAGTACCGAGATGCGGGCCGGCTTCTCCTGCCGCTTCCAGGTGTCCCAGTTGGCGGCGACCTCGTCGGCGGTGTCGGCGACGACATCGCCGAAGACGTGCGGGTGGCGACCGACCATCTTCGCCGTCGCGCGGGCGGCGACGTCCTCGATCGTGAACGCATCCTCGCTGCGGGCGGCGGCGATGTCGGCGTGGAAGAGCACCTGGTAGAGCACGTCGCCGAGCTCTTCGAGCACATCGTCGGGCGTGCCGTGCTCGATCGCGTCGAGCAGCTCGTGCGCCTCCTCGACGAGGTACCGGGTCAGGCTCTCGTGCGTCTGCTCCGCATCCCAGGCGCAGCCGCCCGGAGCGCGCAGGTGCGCGAGCACCGCGATCAGCTGATCGAGCTGGGGGTGGGGCTGCGCGGGCGGCAGCGCGGGCGACGCGGGTTCGGTCATTCCCCCATTGTGGCGGCGGGCGCGGGGGCCGGGGTGCCGGGTCGGTCGCGCGGCATGGTTGTCGAGAGGGCCGCCGTGATGGTGGCGCACAGCAGCGCCCCGACGAAGACCGCCTGCGAGGCGGGGACGATCGCGATCGGGTCGACGACTGCGCCAGCCCCCTCGCCCAGCACGCCCCCGCCGCCGGCCGCCCGGTAGATCGTGTTCGCGACGGCACCGAAGATCGCGACGGCCACCGCCTGGCCGACGGCCCGGGCGAAGAGGTTGGTGCCGGTGACGACGCCCCGCTCGTTCCACTCGACGCTGGCCTGGGCGGCGATGAGCGACGGGGTGGCCACGAGCCCGAGCCCCAGCCCGGTGACGAAGCAGGCGACCGCCGAGAGCGCGACCGACGGGGTCGCGGCGAATGCGGCGAGAAGGCCGGTACCCGCCAGCACGAGCACCATGCCGATCAGCACCGTGATGCGGAAGCCGAGCCGCAGGTAGAGCCGGCCCGAGAGCGCGGCCGAGATCGGCCAGCCGATCGTCAGCGCCGCGAGGGCGAGGCCGGCGACAAGCGGCGAGACCCCGAGCGCCCCCTCGAGGGCGACCGGCACGTAGGAGGCCAGCCCGATGAGGATCGCCCCGACCCCGACCGAGACGAGCGTCGTCGCCAGCAGCAGCCGCCGCGAGAACACCCAGCCCGGCAGGATCGGCTCGGCGGCCCGGCGCTCGGCGCCCACGAACGCGACGAGCAGCACCGCCCCGACACCGAAGGCGACCGCGCTCTGCCAGGAGGCCCACGCCCAGGAGACACCTCCCTGGAGCACGCCGACCAGCAGCAGCCCGAGCGAGCCGGTCAGCAGCAGCGCCCCGAGAACATCGACCCGGTGGGGGCGGTGCTCGACGGTCTCGTGCAGGGATCGGATCAGCATCCACGCCGCCAGCACGCACAGCGGGATGTTGATGAAGAAGATCCAGCGCCAGGCGTCCAGCTCGGCGAAGAGGCCGCCGAGGGTCGGGCCGATGACGGCGGAGGCGGCCCAGACGCTCGCGATGTAGCCCTGCACCTTCGCGCGCTCCTCGACGGTGTAGATGTCGCCGGCGATCGTGATCGCCATGGGTCCGATCGCCCCGGCGCCGATGCCCTGCACGGCGCGGAAGGCGATGAGCGCGGGCATGCTCCAGGCGAGACCGCACAGGATCGAGCCGAGCAGGAACAGGCCGATGCCGATCAGGATGATCGGCTTGCGACCGATCATGTCGCTGAACTTGGCGAACAGCGGCGTCGAGACGGCCTGCGCGAGCAGGTAGATCGAGAACAGCCAGGGGAACAGCTCGAACGATCCCAGCTCGGCGACCAGCGTCGGCACCGCGGTGGCGAGGATCGTCGCGTCGATCGCGACCAGGCCGGTCGTGACCATGATCGCGAGCAGGATCGGGCCGCGCTCGCTGCGCAGGCCGACGGCGGTCGTCGAGGTCATGCGTGCGACCATAGCCGGATGCTCCCGGAACTCGGCTGGGTGCCGCGTGTGGCGGCCGGGCTGCTGGCCCTCGGGCTGGTGGTGCTGCTGATCGTGCGCGCGGCACGGAAGGATCAGCGCGAGTACCGCCGGTTCCGCCGCTACCGCTCGACCGCACGGCGGCAGGCGATGATGCGGCGCTGGCTGCTCGAGTCGCTCGTGCTGTTCGGCGGGGCGAGCGTCGTGCTGCTGGTGCTCGTGCAGCCGGTCGTCGCACCGCTGCTCGCCGCTGCGCAGGCGCTGCCGCCGATCGCCTGGCTGCGGGATGCTCTCGCCGGCGGCCTGGGAACGGCCCTGCTGCTCGGCACCCTGATCGGGGTCGCCGTGCTCACGGTCATCGGCGCGCGCGGCGCCCGCCGCGACGGCGGCATCGTCATCGTCGGCGACATCGCCGCACTGCTGCCCCGCAACCGTCCGGAGCTGGGCTGGGGCGCGGCGCTCTCGGTCAACGCGGGCGTCGTGGAGGAGCTGCTCTTTCGGCTCGCGCTGCCGGCGCTGCTCGTGGTGGTGACCGGCGAGCCGATCAGCGCCTTCCTGCTCGCGGCGCTGCTGTTCGGCGCGCTGCACGCCTACCAGGGCTGGGTCGGGGTGCTCGCCACCACCGTCGTCGGGCTGCTCTTCACGGCGCTGTACGTCGTCAGCGGCAGCATCGGGCTCGCCATGTTCGTGCACGCACTGTTCGACCTGCGCACGCTCGTGGTCATCCCGATGGCCGTGTACGGCGTGCACACGGTGCCGAGCACGGCGCTGTTCCCGAAGCCGCTGACCGCGCGTGTGCCCGCGACCGAGTCCTCGGCGACGGATGCGCCGATGGATGCGCCGACGAGTCAGGCGGCCGGTCAGGCCGAGGGCGCCGCCGACGCCGGGGCCGGCTCGGGCGCGTAGAGCGCGTCGAGCACCTGCCCCACCCAGACGATCAGGTCGTCGTCGCTCGCGCCCATCGGCAGCGGCACCGTCGCGGCCCGCTGCTGCCCGAACCACTTCGACCCCGGGTACATGCGCTGCAGGCGCAGCTGCCGCGAGTCGGGCAGCATCGGCCCGACCAGCCGCAGGTTCGTGCCCATGACGACGACGTCGCTCAGGCCGAGCTGCTGCGCCCGGCGGCGCAGGCGCGACACTGAGAGCAGGGTCGCGACCGGGGCGGGCGGGTCGCCGTAACGGTCGGCGAGCTCCTCGAGCACCGCATCCAGGGCCGTCTCATCGCTGGCCGGCGCGCTCGCCGTCGACAGCTTCTGGTACGCCTCGAGACGCAGGCGCTCGCTGGCGATGTAGTCCTCGGGAATCCGCGCGTCGACCGGCAACTCGAGCCGCAGCTCCGTCTGCTCCTCGGCCGCATCGCCGCGGAACACGCTGACCGCCTCGCCGATCATGCGCAGGTACAGGTCGAAGCCGACGCCCGCGATGTGCCCGGCCTGCTCGGCGCCGAGCAGGTTGCCCGCGCCGCGGATCTCGAGGTCCTTCAGCGCGATCTGCATGCCGCCGCCGAGGTCGGTGTTGGCGGCGATGGTCTGCAGGCGGTCGTGCGCGGTCTCGGTGAGCGGCTTCGTCTCGTCGTAGAGGAAGTAGGCGTAGGCGCGCTCGCGTCCACGGCCGACGCGGCCGCGCAGCTGGTGCAGCTGGCTGAGCCCGTACTTGTCGGCCCGGTCGATGATGAGGGTGTTCGCGTTGGCGACGTCGAGGCCGGTCTCGATGATCGTCGTCGAGACGAGCACGTCGAACTTGCGCTCCCAGAAGTCGACCATGACCTGCTCGAGCAGCGACTCGCTCATCTGGCCGTGGGCGACCGCGATGCGGGCATCCGGAACCAGCTCGGCCAGGTGGCTGGCGACGCGCTGGATGCTCGAGACCCGGTTGTGCACGTAGAACACCTGGCCCTCGCGCAGCATCTCGCGGTGGATCGCCGCCGCCACCTGCTTATCGCTGTAGGGGCCGACGAAGGTGAGGATCGGGTGGCGGTCCTCCGGCGGGGTCGCCAGGGTCGACATCTCGCGGATGCCCGTCACGGCCATCTCGAGCGTGCGCGGAATGGGCGTGGCCGACATCGCGAGGACATCGACGTTGGTCTTGAGCTTCTTGAGGGCGTCCTTGTGCTCGACGCCGAAGCGCTGCTCCTCGTCGATGATCACGAGACCCAGGTCTTTGAACTGCACCCCCTGGCTCAGGATGCGGTGCGTGCCGATGACCACGTCGACGGTGCCCCGCGCGAGCCCGTCGAGCGTCTCCTTCGCCTCCTTGTCCGACTGGAAGCGGCTGAGCGCGCGCAGGTGCACGGGGAACCCGGCGAAGCGCTCGGCGAAGGTCTCCATGTGCTGCTTCACGAGCAGGGTGGTCGGCACGATCATGGCCACCTGCTTGCCGCCCTGCACGGCCTTGAACGCGGCGCGCACCGCGACCTCGGTCTTGCCGTAGCCGACGTCGCCCGCGAGCAGGCGGTCCATCGGGATCGGCGACTCCATGTCGCGCTTGACCTCCTCGATGGTGGTCAGCTGGTCGGGGGTCTCGACGTAGGGGAACGCCTCCTCGAGCTCGCGCTGCCAGGGGGTGTCGGGCGGGAAGGCGAAGCCCTTGCTCGACATGCGGGCCGAGTACAGCTTGACGAGCTCGACGGCGATGTCGCGCACGGCCTTGCGGGCGCGGCCCTTCGCCGCCGCCCAGTCGCTGCCGCCCATCTTGCTCAGCTGCGGCGCCTCGCCGCCGACGTAGCGGCTCAGCTGGTCGAGCTGGTCGGTCGGCACGAAGAGCTTGTCGCCCGGGTAGCCGCGCTTGCTCGGCGCGTACTCGATGGCGAGGAACTCCCGGGTGCTCTTCACCGGGTTGCGGCCGCCCGTGCTGACCTCGCGCTGCACGAGCTCGATGAAGCGGCCGATGCCGTGCGTGGCGTGCACGACGTAGTCGCCCGCCTTCAGCTGCAGCGGATCGACGACGTTCGTGCGGCGGCTCGCGAGCTTCTTCGGCTGGCGCGAGTCGTAGCCGACCGCCCGGCCGTAGAACTCGGTCTCGCTGAGCACGCCGAGCCGCAGCTCGGGCACCTCGAAGCCGTGCTCGATCTGCGCCTGCACGAGATAGACCAGGCCCGGCTCGAGGGTCTCGGGAAGCTCGTCGACCATCCGGGCGGCCACCTCGTGCTCGCCGAGCACGTCGGCGGCGCGCTCGACCAGACCGTGGCCGGCGACGACGACGATCATCGTCCAGCCGTCGCGCACCCGGTCGACGACGTGCTGCACGGCACCCTCACTGCGGCCCGCGAATCCCGGCGGCTCGGTCGCGTCGATGCGCACGACGTCGGGGTCATCCGCATCGAAGGCGCTGATGGTGAACCAGTCGCGCCCGCCGGCCGCCTCGCGCAGCCCGGTCACCGTCACGAAGTCGCCCGCGTCGAGGTCGATCGGCGCCTCAGCGCCGGCGGTCGCGGCATGCCAGGCGGCGGTCAGGAACTCGCGGTTCGTCTCGGCGAGGTTCACCGCGCGGCTCGCGACCCGTTCGGGGCTGAGCACGGCGACGGCCGCGGATGCGGGCAGGTAGTCGGTCAGCGGCACCAGCCGCTCGACCAGCGCTGGCGCGAGGCTCTCCATGCCCTCGACCGGGATTCCCTCGCCGATCTTCTCCAGCAGCGGCGCCAGGCTCGGGAACTCGTGCTGCATCTCGCGCGCTCTTTGCCGCACGCTCGGGACGAGCAGAAGCTCGCGGGTCGGCGGCAGTTCGACGCGCTCGAGGTCGGCCTCGCCGGCCCCACTGGGCAGCGACCGCTGGTCGGCGACCGAGAACGGCCGCAGCTGCTCGACCTCGTCGCCGAAGAACTCGACGCGCACCGGGTGCTCGGCCACAGCCGGGAAGACGTCGAGGATGCCGCCGCGCACCGCGAACTCGCCGCGGCGGGTCACCATGTCGACGCGCGTGTAGGCGAGCTCGATGAGCCGGGTGGTCACCTGCGCGAGGTCGTAGCCACGGCCGCCGCGCTCGAGCACGACCGGCTCGACGTCGGTCAGCCCCTCGACCAGGGGCTGCAGCGCCGCGCGCACGGAGGCCACCACGACGAGGTCGGGCTTGGGCGTGCCGCTGGCGTCGACGTCGGGCGCATCGGCCCAGGCGCGCAGAGCCCGCAGCGTGCGGATGCGACGTCCGACGGTCTCGGCGCTCGGGCTCAACCGCTCGTGCGGGAGGGTCTCCCACGCCGGCAGGTCGAGCACGGTCGCGTGCGGCGCGACCGAGGCGAGCGACTCCATGACCGCGTCGGCCTCCCGACCCGTGGCGACGATGGCGAGCAGGCACTGCGCGCCGGGGCGGGCATCCAGCACCGCTGCCACCAGCGGCACGCGCAGGCCCTCGACGACCGAGAAGTCGGCCGAGCGGCGCGCGCTCTCGAGCGCGTCGGACAGCGTGCGGGCGCGCGACAGCGCCGGGATCAACCGCTCGAGACTCACGTCGCACAAGCGTACGCCGCTCATCCTGATCGCTCAGCCGCGCGGGGACTCACGCCGGCGATGAGCACGAACGTCTGCAGAATGCCGACCTCGACGTCGCGCAGACCTGAGCGGACAGTTCTGCAGACGTTCGTGCACGCGACCGCCCGTGGTCGGGCCCGGGCTCCGGCTCGGGCGCGAGCTCGGGCGGCCCGTCGCGCCGAACTCCGGATGCGGAGCTCAGACGCGCGGCGCGTGCACTTTCTGCTGCGCGGCCAGCAGACCCTGCTCGATGATCAGCTCGACCGCGTCGGCCGCGTCGTCGAGCACAAACGGCAGCCGCGCCTTCTCGGTGCCGCCGAAGTCGCGCAGCACGTAGTCGGCGGCGTCCTGCCGCCCGGGGGGCCGCCCGATGCCGACGCGCACGCGCACGAACTCAGGCGTGCCGAGAGCCTTGATGACGTCGCGCACGCCGTTCTGCCCGCCGTGGCCGCCGTCGGCCTTCAGCTTGATCGTCTCGAACGGCAGGTCGAGGTCGTCGTGGATGACGATGACGCGCTCGGGCGGCACGCCGAAGTACGCGGCGGCGCTCGAGACCGGGCCGCCGGAGGTGTTCATGTAGCTCAGCGGCCGCGCGACGATCAGCTTCGGGCCGCCCGGGCGCAGGCGCCCCTCGGCGAGCATCGTCGTGGTGCGATGGCGCGAGAATCGCGCGCCGATGCGCTCGGCGAGCAGCTCGGCGACCATGGCGCCGACGTTGTGCCGGTTGCCCGCGTACTGCGGCCCGGGGTTGCCGAGCCCGACGACCAGCCAGGCGCCCGCGGCACCCGCCACACCCGCGGAAGCGTCGGACGCGGACGCCGAAGGGGCCGCTGCGCGGCGGAAGATTCCGGCCACGGGCGACCCCCTCGGTTCAGCTTCGTGCGGGCGACGCGGGTTTCCCGCGCAGCGCCGCGCGGACTACTCGGCCTCAGCGGCCTCCGCCGGGGCGGCCTCGCCACCCTCCGACTCCGCCGAGCCCGAGGCCGAGCCGCGCGGGGCGGTGATGTGCACGACGAGCGCGTCGGGGTCGGTGACGAGGGTGGTGCCCTTCGGCAGCGCGAGGTCGCGGGCGTGGATCTGCGCGCCCTCCTCGAGACCCTCGACCGAGACGGTGATCGACTCGGGGATGTGGGTGGCCTCGGTCTCGACGGACACGGTCGAGTTCTCGACCATGACGATGGTGCCCGAGAACGACTCGCCCTCGACGTGCACGGCGACGTCGACGGTGACCTTCTCGCCCTTGCGGACGACGATGAGGTCGACGTGCTCGATGACCTGGCGCACCGGGTCCTTCTGGACATCCTTGACGAGCACGAGCTCGTTCTTGCCCTCGATGTCGAGCGTGATGACCAGGTTGGCCTTGCGCAGCAGCAGCGCGGTCTCGTGACCGGGCAGGCTCACGTGCTGCGGCTCGCCGCCGTGACCGTAGATGACGGCGGGGATGTGGCCGGCGGCACGCAGCTTGCGGGCCGCGCCCTTGCCGAACGACGTGCGCTTGGCGGCGCTGAGCTTGTTCTCGTCCATGACGGATCTCCTGGGATGTCGGGGGCCTGGTGGCCCGGTCTGGGTGTCAACTCGAACGCGCGAGCGCGTGAGGAAAGACCTGATGCCTTGCCCACCGCGTCGATCACGGAGCGACGAATCGCTCCCTCGCCGAAGTACAGTCGCTCAGTCTACCCGAGGGCCGAGCAGCGCCGCGACGGCGGCCGCGAGCTCGTCGATCGGCCGGGTCGCGTCGAGCACGACGACCTCCTCGGCCGGGTCGGGCAGCTCGAGCGTCGCCAGCTGCGATGCGAGCAGGCTCGCCGGCATGAAGTGGTCAGAGCGCTGGCGGATGCGGCGCTCCAGCTCGGAGCGGGGCACGTCGAGCAGCACGAAGCGCGCGGCGGGAGCATCCCGCCGCAGCCGCGCGCGGTACGCGCCGCGCAG
>JAIWOM010000055.1 GCA_020216895.1 Microcella sp. | reverse complement strand
GCTCGGGGGCGGCGGGAGGGTCATCGTCGAGGTCTGCGAGCTCCTGCTCGAGGCGGCGCAGACGCTCATCCTGCTCGGCGCGCTTGGCGAGCTCCTCCGCCGAGAGCGTGCGCAGGAAGGTCGGGTCGTCGTCGGGCGCGATGGGCCGGGCGACGCCGCCGCGGCGGCGGGCCTTGCCGACCGCGAGCCACAGCACTCCGCCGATCACCGGCAGCAGCACGACGCCGATGGCCCAGACCGGCTTCGGGAACGCCCGGACCCGCGCGCGCTCGGTCAGCAGCACGTCGACGAGCGTGTACACCGTGAAGGCGACAGCGACCACGACGAGCACGATCAGGAGGCGGGTCATGCTTCGAGTGTAGGCCTGGGCTTCTGGGCGGGCACCGAGAGGGCGCTCGTAGACTGATCGGGTGAGCCCCTGGATCCAGTACACACTGCTGCGCCTCGGCCTGTTCGGCGTCACCTTCGGAGTGCTGATGGCCATCCAGCTCGACTGGTGGTGGGCCGCCATCGTGGCCTCGATCATCGCCATGACCGTGTCGTACATCTTCTTCGGCACGCTGCGCGACGCCGTGGCGCTCGACCTCGCCGCGCGCCGCGAGAAGCCGGCTGCTGACCCGGACGCGGAGGCCGAGGACGCCGCCGCGGATCCGACCTCCTCCTCACCGTCGTCCCCCACCCCGTAGACACGACGGCGCCCTTCCGGCCGTGATCGTGGTTACGGCCGGAAGGGCGCTCGCCGTCAGGACTCGCGGGAGACCGTCGGGATCGCTCCCGTGCGGCGGCGGATCTCGTCGGCCACCGCGATCGCGTCGCCCTCGGGCGCGGTCGACCCGCGCTCGGGCCGCGCGATCAGCAGGTAGGCGAGACCCGTGACGGCCACGACGCCGAGGCCGATGAGCACCACCCAGTCGGTGAAGAAGTCGCCCGACGCGCCGGGCTGCGCGAGCAGGTACATCGCGAAGATGCCGTAGGCGAGCGCGAGCACGTTCACGATGAAGCCAGCGCGGCCCAGCGAGAACGGGCCGGCCGGGCGCCAGCCCTTGACGCGCTGGCGGAGCGCGCCGAGCACGACCATCTGGAACGCGACGTAGATGCCGAGCACGGCGAACGCGGTGACCGGAACGAGCAGGTCGGCGTTGATCCACACCAGAACGGCGATGATCGCCGGGATGGTGCAGGCGACGATCAGGGCGTTGGCGGGCACCTTGTTGCGCGGCGAGACCTTCGCCAGCCAGCGGTGGCCGGGCAGCATGCCGTCGCGGCCGAAGGCGAACAGGAGGCGGCTGGCCGCGGCCTGGAGGCTCAGCACGCACGAGATGAACGCGGTGACGGTGATGGCGAGGAAGACCTTCGCTCCGACCGGGCCGAGCGTGGCCTCGAGGATGCTCGGGATCGGGTCGGCATCGGCCCCGGAGACGATCTCCTGCAGGTTCGGTGCCGCGAGCACGTAGCCGCTGAACGAGAACAGCGCGGAGACGCCACCGACGAGGATCGTCAGGATCATCGCGACCGGGATGCGGCGCGCGGGCTGCGCGACCTCCTCGGCGACATCGCCGCAGGCCTCGAACCCGTAGAAGAGGAACAGGCCGGCGAGCGCCGCACCGAAGAACGCGGCGAGGTACGTGCCGTCGCCCTCCACCCCCATCGAGTCGAAGAAGACGCTGAAGTCGTTGCGGCGCTGGAAGATCAGCAGGTAGAGCCCGAGGCCGATGACGCCGACGAGTTCAGCGGCGAGGCCGATGCGGGCCACGCGGGCGAGCCACTTGGTGCCCGAGAAGTTGATGCCCAGGGCGAGCAGCAGCAGCGCGAGGGTGATCAGCAGGTTCGAGGTCGCGTTCGACTCGATCCCGATGAGGCTGGCGGCGAAGCCCGCCCCGTACTCGGCCACAGCGGTGACCGTGACGATCATCGCCCAGATGTAGACCCATCCGGCGAGCCAGGCGTAGCGGCGGCCCCATAGGCGCCGGGCCCAGGGGTAGATGCCGCCGTGGATCGGGTACTGCGAGACGACCTCGCCGAAGACGAGGGCGACGAGCAGCTGCCCGGCGCCGACGATGAAGATCCACCAGATGGAGGGCGGCCCGCCGACGCTGAGCGACAGCGCGAAGAGCGAGTAGACGCCCACGATGGGCGAGAGGTACGTGAAGCCGAGGGCGAAGTTCGCCCAGAGGCTCATGGAGCGCTGGAAGGTGTCGTCGTATCCGAGCACCTCGAGGTGCTCGCCGTCGCCCAGCGTCGTCGGCTGGGGAGGTGTCTGGCTCATGGCTGCCTTTCGATCGTCATTGAACGGTACGCGCCGGCCTACTTGCGTAAAACCTGCATCAAGGCATTATTATGCACGAAACCGAACGGAAGAGGTGAGATCAATGTTGATCACCGGGATCAAGAGCCGCCCGGTCTATGACCAGCTCGTGCCGATGGCCAGCGGACTGCGGCATATCGCGGTCGCGCAGGGCAGCGGCGGCAAGCCCGTGCTCCGCCTCCTCGCGGAGATGACGGCCGGCCAGCGGGCGTCGACGACCGTCGTCTACTCCACAGAATCATTCACTGGCAACTCTTATTTGAGCGAACTCCAGGACCAGGACGACGTCGAGCTGCGGGTCGTGGCGACCAACAGCGAGGCCCTCCAGGCGCTCGACGACGTGCTGTCGACCGCCAACATGGGCACGCGCCTCTACCTCGCCGGCTCGGAGGGCTTCATCGGCACCGCCATGCAGGTCGCGAGCGCCTACGGTCTCGACCGCGACGAGATCCTCCGCGAGCACGCGGGCTCGTTCGTTCGCCGGGTCTGGTGCG
This sequence comes from Microcella sp., assembly GCA_020216895.1. Lineage (GTDB taxonomy): Bacteria > Actinomycetota > Actinomycetes > Actinomycetales > Microbacteriaceae > Microcella. The sequence goes on along the minus strand of JAIWOM010000055.1, from coordinate 5,712 downwards.
CCCACTGCGACACGTACACCGAGAACGTGACCACGCGCGTCTTCCGCTGCCCCGGATGCGAGCTCGACCTCGTCGTCCGCGACCACTACTCCAGCCGGCTCGCCGCCTTCCAGGGCGTGAAGGCCGATGGCGAGGTGCCGGGAGAACTGCCCGAGATCGAGGAGCTGGACACATGACCACTGCCCACAACGGAACGCTCGCCCTCCGCGTCGACCGCATCGAGCCGGTGACGCCGGAGATCAATCGGTACACGCTCAGCGCGGCCGACGGCGCGTGGCTGCCGCCCTTCTCGGGCGGAAGCCACCTGACGCTGCTCATCGACACCGAGAACGGCACCCGCCGCAACGCGTACTCGCTCATGAGCTCGCCCTACGACGCCAGCATGTACCAGATCGCGGTGCGACGCATCGAGGATGGCAAGGGCGGATCGGTCGCGATGCACCGGCGCATCAGCGTCGGAGACGTCATCCCGGTCACGATCCCGGCGAACCTCTTCCCGCTGTCGAAGCACGCCCGGCACCACCTGTTCATCGCGGGCGGCGTCGGCATCACGCCGATCTTCGCCCAGCTCGAGGAGCTCAACCTCAAGGGCGGCTCGTTCGAGGTGCACCTGGCCGTGCGCGGTCCGGAGCACGCGACTCTGGGGCGCGAGCTGATCGAGCGCTACGGCGACCGCGTCACCCTCTACGGCGACGGCGAACGCGGCCGGATGGACATCGCGGCGGTGCTGGCCGAGCGTCCGCTCGGCACCCACGTGTACGTCTGCGGGCCCGCTCGCATGATCGACGACGTGGTTGACCGTGCCCACGAGCAGGGCTGGACCGACTCGCACATCCACTACGAGAAGTTCGAGGATGCCGGCTCGACGGGCGAGCCGTTCACCGTCACCCTCGCCAAGTCGGGAGCCGTGATCGAGGTCTCGCCCGAGCAGTCCCTGCTCGAAGCGGTCGAGGAGAGAGGGTTCAAGCTGCCCTACCTCTGCCGCGGCGGGGCGTGCGGCGAGTGCGAGACCGAGGTTCTGGAACTCGACGGCACTCTCGACCACCGGGACGACTGGCTCTCGGAGAAGGACCGCGCCTCGAACGCGATCATCATGCCCTGCGTCTCGCGGGCGACCTGCTCGAAACTCGTGATCAACGCCTAGGAGGCAGCCATGACCGACACCGCCGTTCCCCCCGCCTTCAAGGCCGACGAGACGTACACCCCCGAGGGGCAGTACACCTTCGCGAACTCGCGCGAGGGGGTGCGCCGCCTGCCATTCCCGTTCCCCGACGACGAGTACATGTACTCGATGAACCTCGAGCCGCACGTGCCCGCCGGCGACGGAGCCATGCGCGCGGCGTTCGACATCGACGAGCACTACATCTCGGAGTGCCGGCACCGCGTGCAGATGCTCGAGGAGATGCCCGGAGTGCACTACGTCGCGCTGCCGCACATGATGGAGGCGCAGTGGGACCTGCTCGAGCTGCTGTTCGAGTCGTACGCCCGCGACTATCCCGAGCACTTCACGCTCACCAAGAACGGCAACGAGTGGCACTGGCAGAACCGCCTGCTCGGCATCGACGACACCTTCACGTTCGGTGACCCGTCGACGCTCGAGCTCGAGCCGATGGAGTACGCGACCCGGCAGGCCCAGGGCGAGTTCGTGGTGCTCGAAGAGCGCGACGGCGATCTCGTGATCGGGGCGGGCATGACGACTCAGCGTGCCGACTACTCGCTGCGCTTCAACGTCGGGATGCGGTTCTTCGAGTTCCACGGACCGGTTCCGAAGCTGCACGAGATGGGCATCCTCGATCGCGCCCTGAAGTTCCTGCTGCGCATGAAGCCGGGCCACCCGGTGCGGCGCGTCAACTGGACGCTCACCGTCAACCCGCGCCTGGAGACCTCGGTCGAGACGCTGCCCGACTGGGCGCCCGACCGCGCGACGGTCACCGACGAGAACGCGGGCGACCTCGTGCACCTGCGCATCGAGCTGCAGCCGCTGCACCGACTGCCGCGCTCGAACGCGATCGTGTTCCCGGTGCGCACCTACCTGGTGAGCCTCGCCGAACTGGTCGAGCACGCGCCCGACTGGGCGAAGCGCCTGCACCGCGCGCTCGCGACCCTCGACCCGGCCCTCGTCGACTACAAGGGCCTCACCCGGTATCACGCGTCCGCCGTGAGCTGGCTCGCGCAGTACGACGACGGGGCCCCGCTCGCCGGCGGGTATCCCTGGGCCGACGGCGGCATCCAGCCGGGAGCCTGAGCCGCGACACTACGATTACCGACGAGCCGTCGTGTTCGGGGCCCCGTCTGACGGAGCGCCCCCGCAGAGGAACGACACCGGGGAGGGGAGCGGAATGGTGCAGGAGCACGGGCCGCTCCCCTTCTCCGACGAGGCGAGCCCCTCGGCAGGCGGCGCCGCCGTGGCGGAGCGCATCCTCTCTTCCATCTCACTCGGGCTCCTGACGGTCGGGGAGCGCCTGCCGCCGGAGGTCGAGCTCGCCCAGCAATTCGGCGTCGCCGTCAACACCCTCCGCAAGGGCCTGTCGGAGCTCCGCGACCGCGAGATCGTCGTGACCCGCCGTGGCCGCAGCGGCGGCACCTTCATCGTGCGCGCACCGTTCCCCTCCCCCGACGAGGTTCGGGAGCGTCTGCGGGAGTCGAGCCTGGTCGACCTGCGCGACCTGCGCGACGAGCAGGTCGCTGTCGGCTCGGCGATCGCGCGGCTCGCCGCCACCCGCGCCTGGGGCACCTCCATCGAGCGGCTGGCCGCGCTGGCCGCGCGCGTCACTCGCGCCGCGACCGCTGCCGAGGCGGCGAGCGCCGACAGCCGGTTCCACATCGAGCTCGCGGTGCTCGCGCAGTCGCCGCGCCTGCTGCGGGCGGAGGTGCGCATCCAGAGCGAGATGGCCCCCTTGCACTGGATCCTCTCCGACTTCGAGCAGACGCGCTCGGTCGTCGAATCCGACCATGAGAGCGTCATCCGCGCCGTCCGTGCGAACGACGGCACGGCCGCGGCGCTGGCGATGAGCGAGCATCTCCAGCACGATGGGGTGCGCATGATGGACGCCAAGCTCTCGATCGACCCCGACCTGTGAGAGACGCCCCGTGCACCGAGGAGCCCCATGAGCAGCGTTGAGTCGACCCCGACCCCGACCCCGACCGCGAGCGCCGCGGTCGATGCGGTCGCGCAGTGGTTCGCGGCTCTGCACGCCGACCTCGAGGGCATGAACCGCGACATCGAGGCGATCCTGAGCTCCGCCTCCGACCCCACCGCCGACGTGGCGCGCCTGGCGAAGGCGGGGCGCGATGGCATCAAGGACCGCGTTCGCGTGCTGCTGGGCGAGCGGCCGCGCGTCAACGGCGCGGGTCTGATCTTCTCGCGCTCGGCGCGCGGCGAGGGCAAAGGCGTCACCGAGTGGTGGGTGCGCGACGGTGATGGTGACGTGACCCGCTACCAGTTCGGGGTGAATCCCGGCGGGCAGCGCTTCTACGACTACGAGACGCTCGAGTGGTTCACGGTCTCGTTCACGACCGGGAGGCCGTGGTTGACCGGGCCGTACATCGACTACCTCGGGGTGGAGGAGTACATCGTCACCGCGACGGTGCGCGCCGAGGTGCACGGTCGCGCCGTCGGCGTGACGGGGCTCGACATGACGGTCGCCGAGCTCGAGCGCGAGCTGCTGCCGCTGCTGCGCCTCGCGCGGCGGCCGAGTGCCCTGCTCAACGCGCACGGCGGCGTACTGGTCAGCAGCACCAGCAGCCTCGCGCCGGGCGACCTCGTGACGGCTCCACCGGCAGGTTTCCTCCGCCTCCCGATTCCGGCGCTGGATGCGACGCTCTCGCTGCTCGTCGCGGACGATCCGGCGGACGCTCGCTAGAAGGCGATCGCGGCGGCGAGCCCGAGACCGGTCAGCAGCGCGGCCAGCGACGTCAGCTTGAGGGCGAGCACGAGCTCTCCCGGCGTCTTCGCGAGCAGCACGATGAGCGCGACCGGAGCGGTGATCAGCAGGGTGAAGAACACCGCCGGAGCCCAGGTGTAGAGCAGGGCGAAGGGCACGACCGCGCCGTACGCACCGGCCAGCAGCACGACGAAGACGATGCGGGCGGGCAGGTCGCCAACCCGCACGGCGAAGGTCTTCTTGCCGGCACGCGCGTCGAGCTCGCGGTCGCGGATGTTGTTGACGAGCATGATCGCCGCCGCGAAGAACCCGGCGAGCGCCGCCGCGAACCAGGTCTCGAACGGCACCTGCTCGATCTGCACGTAGACGGTGCCGATCGTGGCGACGAGGCCGAAGAACAGGAAGGCGACCAGCTCGCCGAGCCCGAGGTAGCCGTAGGGCATCCGACCGCCGGTGTAGAACCAGGCGGCGACGATGGCGACGGCACCGACGGCGAGCAGCCACCAGATGCCGGTGAGGATGACGATCGCGAGGCCCGCCGCGGCGGCGAGCCCGAAGAACACGAGCGCGACGGTGAGCACCGTGCGCGGCTTCGCAGCACCCGAGCCGGTGAGGCGGCTCGGCCCGACGCGCAGGGCATCCGTGCCCCGCACCCCGTCGGAGTAGTCGTTCGCGTAGTTGACACCGATCTGCAGGAAGACGGCGACCGCGAGGCAGAGCAGCGCGAGCGCCAGATTGTAGCCGAGGGTGACGTAGGCGAGCGCGGTTCCGAGCGCGACGGGCACGATCGCGAGACTCAGGGTGCGCAGGCGGGCCCCGGCGATCCAGTCACGGGCGGTCGCCTTCTGCACCTTCGCGGGGTTGCCGGATGCGGCGCTCACCCTGCTCGGATTCGTGCGCGTCGCGGCACTCCGGGCGGGCTTCTTCTTGGCCGTCTTCTTCGTCGTCTTCGCTGCCACGACGGTGAGTCTAGTGAGCGGCGGGCGGCTAGGAGGCGACGAGGCGGGTGATCGCGAGGCGGTCGGGCTTGCCGCTCGGCAGCAGGGGCAGAGCATCCACGGTCAGGATGCGGTCGGGACGCGCCTCGGAGGCGAGCCGCGCGCCGACAGCGCGGCGCAGCGCCTCCAGCTCGGGGCGCTGGGTGGTGACGACGACCGGCACCTCGCCCCACTCGGGGTGGTGCCCGGCGACGACGACCGCGTCGGCGAGGCCGGGCTGCTCGCGCACGATGCGCTCGACGTCGCCCAGCCGCACCTTGAGCCCGCCGGTGACGATGGTGTCGTCGAGGCGGCCGAGCACACGCAGCACGCCGCTCGTGTCGAGCTCGCCCGCGTCGTCGGTGCGGTACCAGCGCTGGCCGTCGTGCTCGACGAACGCCGTCGCCGTGCGCTCGGGGTCGCCGAGGTAGTACTCGGCGAGCGTCGGGCCGCCGAGCTCGACGCGGCCGTCGATGATGCGCACCTCGGCCTGCCCGATCGCGCGCCCGTCGTAGACGACGCCGCCGCAGGTCTCGCTCGAGCCGTAGGTGCGGGTGATGCGCCAGCCGAGGGCGGTGGCGCGCTCGATGAGCGGAGCGGGGGTCGCCTGGCCCCCGACGAGGATGCGCTCGAACCCGCCGAGCGCCCGGCGCAGGTCGTCGTCGGCCTCGGCCTCGTCGACGAGGCGGCTCAGCTGGGCGGGCACGAGGGCCGTGAATCGACGCGGATGCTCCATCGCCGCAATCGCCGCCAGCACCGTGTCGCGGCGCAGGCGCCCGGGTGCCACGACCACGGGCTCGGTGCCTGCGGCGAGCGACCGCGCGAGCACGTTGCTGCCGGCGATGTACTGC
>JAIWOM010000054.1 GCA_020216895.1 Microcella sp. | reverse complement strand
GCCCGCGGCGCGGCGGCGCCGCACGGTCTCCGCGATCGCGTCGGCCTTCGGCAGGCGCGCCGTCGCGCGCGCGGTCACCACGTCGACCCAGCCGTCGATGAGGGCCAGGGTGGTCTCGAGACGGCCGAGGGCGGCGAGCTGAGCATCCGTCTTCGGCGGGATCAGCGCGCCGCTGGTGAGGGCCTCGCGCAGGCTCTCGGGGTTCGCGGGGTCGAACTCGGCCGCGAGCGACTCGATGCGGGCGGTGTCGATGCTGATGCCGCGGGCGTAGTCGGTGATGGCGCTGATGAGGTGCTGCCGCAGCCAGCGGGCGTGCCGGAACAGACGGGCATGCGCGAGCTCGCGCACCGCGAGGTACAGCTGCACCTGATCGGCGGCGATGTCGAGGCCGACCCCGAACGCCGAGACGTTCTGCGGCAGCAGGGCGGCCTGCACGTCGGTGTCGTCGCGGCCCGGCAGCAGCGGGATTCCGATGTCGCCGCCCGAGACCACCTCGGCCGAGAGCTGCCCGACGACGTGGCCGAGCTGCAGCGAGAAGAGCGTGCCGCCGAGCGAGCGCATGAGCTGGCCGGCATTGGCGACCATGCCCTTCAGCTCCTCCGGCACCTGCTGGTCGAGGGCGCTGGTCAGCGAGTCGGCGATCGAGGCGGCGACCGGCTCGGCGAGCTGGGTCCAGACCGGCAGGGTGAGGCGCGCCCAGTCAGCGCGCGTGATGAGGGTCGGCTCCGCCGTCAGCTGCGTGATGCCCGTGGCCTCGTCGAGCCACAGCGCGGCCACGTTGAGGGCCTGGCGCAGCTGCTCCAGCTCGGCCGCACTGCTGCGGATCGAGCCCTGCGCGGCGATGCGGCCCGACTCGTCGCGGGCGAGCGACCAGTCGACACCGTCGCCGCTCGCGTTCATGGCCTTCTGCAGCTGGCCCATGAGCCGCGCCACCATGAGCGGGTCGGTGGGGAGCCCGGCCGCGCCCGCGAGCTTCGCCGGGTCCAGGTCGCCCTGCCCGGAGAGGAAGCGGCGCAGCAGCTCGCGGAACTCGTCGTCCGGCCCGCCTAGGGGATCCTCAGCCATGGTTCCTACGCTAATGGGCACGCCTCGGTGCCCGATGGGTTTTCGCCTAGGCTGACCCCCGCGGCTCTGCGCCGTGGGCGAACACCCGCCCGAGGCCCGTCGAGGCCCCGCAGAGCCCTCGAGAGGAGCCCGGTGAGCCTGTTCACCGTCGATGCCCGCGGCGACGCGCTCGACCCGGACGACGACCCCGTGGTGCTGGATGCGCGCCAGCGGGGCCGCCGCGTCGGCTGGCTGCTGCTCGCGCTCACCCTGTTCGGGGTCTTCGGCCTCGCCGTGCTGCCCTCGCCGTACGTCATCGAGCGGCCCGGCCCGGTGTTCAACACCCTCGGCTCGGTCACCGTCGGGGAGGACGAGCTGCCGCTCATCTCGATCCCGGGCGAGCCCACCTACGACACCCCCGGTTCGCTCAGCCTGACCACGGTCAACATCTACGGCAACCGCGAGCAGCCGCCCTCCTGGTTCGAGGTGATCCGCGCCTGGGTCGACCCGAGCCAGTCCGTCGTGCCGATCGACGCCGTGTTCCCGCCCGGGGTGTCCTCCGAAGACCGCCGCGAGCAGAGCCGCATCGACATGGAGAACTCGCAGCAGGAGGCCGTGGCCGCCGCGCTCCGCGCCCTCGGCGAGCCCTACGAGAGCCAGTTGCGCGTCGTCGAGACGCTCGACGACAGCCCAGCCGCCGGCCTCGTCCGAGCCGACGACATCATCCTCGCCGTGAACGACGAGCCGGTTCGGGATGTCACGGCGCTCCGCGCCGCGATCGCCGACAACGGCACGGCCGACCCCGCGTCGCTCCGCGTGCTGCGCGGCGGGTCGGAGCGCACCATCGAGGTCGTCCCGCGCCTCAGCGACGCCGAGCCGCGCGTGCCGGTGATCGGGGTGCTCATCGCGGGCGAGTACGTCTTCCCCTTCGAGGTCGACATCGAGCTCGAGAACGTGGGCGGCCCGAGCGCGGGCATGATGTTCGCCCTCGGGGTCATCGACAAGCTGACGCCCGGCTCGCTCGCGGGCGGCGCCGAGGTGGCCGGCACGGGCACCATCGCGGCCGACGGCACCGTCGGGCCGATCGGCGGCATCGTGCAGAAGATGCACGGGGCGGTCGGGTTCGGTGCCGACTGGTTCCTGGCGCCCGTCGACAACTGCGACGAGGTCGCGGGGAGCATCCCGAACGGTCTGGAGGTCTTCGCCGTGGCGACCCTCGATGAGGCCATCGGCGTGCTGCAGGCGATCGCCGACGACGAGGGGCTCGACGAGCTCGCGCGCTGCGAGCGCTGACGGCGAACGCTGACGGCGAACAGAGCCCCCGGTCGAGGGTGCTTCCAAGACTCGGCCCGATAGTCTGACGGGGTTCGCCCGCCGACTCTGGGAGCCCCCGTGACGACCACCGCAGCGCCGCCCGCCAACCGTTCCCGTTCGACCCTCGCGATCTCCGCCGCCATCCTCGGCGCGCTGGTCGTGCTGTTCTTCGTCTTCGCGAACGTGTACACCGACATCCTCTGGTTCGACCAGCTCGGGTTCCTTCCCGTTCTGACGACGCAGTGGATCGCGACCGGCGCCATGTTCCTCGTCGGCTTCCTCGGCATGTTCCTGCCCGTGTGGGCGAGCCTGCAGATCGCCTACCGCTCGCGGCCCGTCTACGCGAAGCTCAACTCGCAGCTCGACCGCTACCAGGAGGTCGTCGAGCCGCTGCGGAAGGTCGCGATGCTCGGCATCCCGGCGGTGCTCGGCCTGTTCGCCGGTGTCACCGCGGCCGGTCAGTGGCAGCTCGTGCTGCAGTGGTGGAACCGCACGCCGTTCGGCCAGACCGACCCGCAGTTCGGCCTCGACGTCTCCTTCTTCGTCTGGGAGCTCCCCTTCTGGCGCGGCGTCGTGGCCTTCGCTTCCGCCGTGATCCTGCTGGCGGGCCTCGCGGCGCTCGCCACGAGTTACCTCTACGGCGCGATCAGCGTCAACGGGCGCGAGATCCGCATCTCGCGCACCGCCCGCATCCAGCTCGCCATCCTCGCGGCGCTGTACGCGGCCCTGCAGGGGGTCAGCATCTGGCTCGACCAGTACGCGACCGTGATCCAGCCCAGCGACGGCTTCCTCGCCATCGGTGCGGGCTTCACCGAGGTCAACGCGACCATCCCGGGCCGCGCGATCCTCGCCGGCATCGCCCTGCTCGTCGCCGTCCTCTTCCTCGTCACGGCGGTCATCGGCCGCTGGCGCCTGCCCATCGTCGGCACCGCCCTCCTCGTCATCAGCGGCCTGCTGATCGGCAGCGTCTACCCCTGGATCGTGCAGCGCTTCCAGGTCGAGCCGAGCGCCCGCACCGTCGAGGCGCCGTTCATCGAGCGCAACATCGAGGCCACCCGCGACGCCTACAACGTCTCCGGCATCGAGGAGATCTCGTACGACGCGGTCACCGACGCTGAGCAGGGCGCGCTGCGGGAGGACGCGGAGACCACCGCGAACATCCGCATCATCGACCCCGCCCTCGTCAGCGACGCGTTCGCGCAGCTCGAGCAGTTCCGGCAGTACTACCAGTTCCCCGAGTTCCTCGACGTGGGCCGCTACGAGATCGACGGCCGCACGCAGGACACGGTGATCTCGCTGCGCGAGCTCAACCCCGCCGGCCAGACCTCGCAGAACTGGTACAACAACACGATCGTGTTCACGCACGGCTACGGCGTCGTCGCCGCTTACGGCAACCAGCGCACCGACGACGGCCGACCCCAGTTCCTCGAAGGCGGCATCCCCGCCAGCGGTCTGCTGACCGACGAGCTCGGCGAGTACCAGCCGCGCATCTACTTCGGCGAGTTCTCGCCCGCCTACTCGATCGTGGGCGGCGGCGACAACCTCGAGCTCGACTTCCCGTCGGAGGGCAGCGCCGATCAGGAGGGCAACGCCACCTACACCTTCACCGGTGACGGCGGCCCGGCGCTCGACAACGTGTTCAAGCGCCTGCTCTACGCGATCAAGTTCCAGTCGGAGCAGATCTTCCTCTCGGAGGCGGTCACCGACGAGTCGCAGATCCTCTACGACCGCAACCCGCTCGACCGCGTGCAGAAGGCGGCGCCGTACCTGACGCTCGACAACGACCCGTACCCGGCGATCGTCGACGGGCGCATCGTCTGGGTGATCGACGGCTATACGACCACGGCGAACTACCCGTACTCGACGACGGTGGCGCTCAGTCAGGCCATCGCCGACACGTACACGCCCGCGCCGGCGTTCCCGCTCGACCAGATCAACTACATCCGCAACTCGGTGAAGGCGACGGTCGATGCCTACGACGGCAGCGTGACCCTCTACGCGTGGGACACCGAGGACCCGATCCTGCAGACGTGGCAGAAGATCTTCCCGACCACGCTCGAGCCGGCGTCGGAGATGAGCGAGCAGCTGCTGTCGCACGTGCGCTACCCGGCCGACCTGTTCAAGGTGCAGCGCAACATCCTCGGCGCGTACCACGTGACCGACCCGGGCTCGTTCTTCTCGACCGACGACGAGTGGCGCACGCCGAACGACCCGACGTCGCTCGCGGCCGCGCCGACCCTGCAGCCGCCGTACTACCTGACCATGCAGGTGCCCGGCGCTGACGCCCCCGGCTTCACGCTGTACTCGACCTTCATCCCGCGCACCGCGAGCGAGAACGAGCGCAACGTGCTCACCGGCTACCTCGCGGCGAACGCGGATGCGGGGGAGGACTACGGCAAGCTGACGCTGCTCACGCTCCCGTCGCAGACGATCCCCGGCCCCGGCCAGGTGCAGAACCAGTTCAACTCCGACACGGAGGTGGCGAACCAGCTGGCGCTGCTGCAGCGCGGTGAGACCGAGGTGCTGCAGGGCAACCTGCTGACCCTCCCGGTCGGCGGCGGGTTCCTGTACGTGCAGCCGGTCTACGTGCGCTCGACGGGTGAGACCAGCTTCCCGCTGCTGCGCAAGGTGCTGGTGGCCTTCGGTGAGCGGATCGCCTTCGAGGACACGCTCGACGAGGCGCTCGACATGCTGTTCGGCGGCGACTCGGGAGCGAACGCCGGCGACGGCGACGTCGACCCCACGGATCCGACGGACCCCACCGAGCCGACCGATCCCACGGAGCCGACCGACCCGACCGAGCCCGGTGTCGAGATCTCGGCCGAGCTGGCAGCGGCGCTGCAGGATGCCCGCCAGGCCCTGCTCGAGCGCCAGCAGGCGTACGCGGACAACGATCTGGTCGCCGCGGCCGAAGCCGACCAGCGCCTGCAGGAGGCCCTCGAGCGGGCTCTCGCGCTGAGCGAGTAGCCCGAGCGAGCAGCCCGAACTGCAGACGATCCGACTCCGCACATGGCGCAGACCGACGAGCCCGAGTGGGCCCGGCTCAACCGGGCCCACTGGGATGCGGTCGTGCCCGTGCACGTCGCGAGCGACTTCTACGACCTGACCCCGCTGCGCGAGGGGCGCGGCCGGCTCTATCCGATCGAGGAGGCCGAGCTGGGGCGCATCGCGCCCGACGGCTGGGCGGGACTCCGGGTGCTGCACCTGCAGTGCCACTTCGGGGCCGACACGCTCGTGCTCGCACAGCGCGGCGCCGAGGTCGTCGGGCTCGACTTCTCGATGCCCGCGGTGAAGCAGGCGCGGGCGCTCGCCGACGAGCTCGGGTTGGGCGATCGCAGTCGCTTCGTCTGCGCCGACCTCTACGGCGCCCGCCACGCCCTGCCCGACCCGGAGGGCTTCGACGTCGTCTTCACGACGTGGGGCACGATCGGCTGGCTGCCCGACATCGCCGAGTGGGCGCGCATCATCGCCTGGTTCCTGAAGCCCGGCGGGCGGCTGTACTTCGCAGACGGGCATCCGTCGGCCTTCGTGTTCGACGAGGTGCCCGAGGGTGCCCCCGCGGCTCTGCTCGACGGCGGCCCCGCGCTCTTCCCGGCTCCGCGCTTCTCGTACTTCGAGACGGCGCCGCTGCAGCTCGACGAGTCCGCCGACTACGCCGATCCGGATGCGGTGCTCGAGGTGTCGCGCACGATCGAGTTCATGCACCCCCTGGGGCAGACGCTCACCGCCCTCATCGACGCCGGGCTGACCCTCGATTTCGTGCACGAGCACGATGCCGTGCCGTGGCCGATGTTCTCGGCTCTCGAGCCCCGCGGCGACGGGCTCTGGCAGTGGCCCGGCACGCCGTGGCTGCCGCTCGGAATGAGCCTCGGCGCGACCCGCCGGGCCTGACGGTCAGCCCGAGCACGTCCTGCCGCACGGGGTAGACGTGTCGGTGTGTCCCCCGTTCGGGGATGCCCTCCTCGGGGGATGACGCGCCGTCACCTTCGCGCCCTACCGTAGAGGGCGAAGGGGGGCTTGGAAGGAAGCCTCGTGTCGGCACTATCTGCCGCTGCAATGAGTGTCGCCCGTCCGATGATCGCGGACTGGGCCGACGGCGCGTGTCGCGCTTTCGCGACGGAGAAGCGCCCGCTCGGGCCTGCGCGCGCCGTCGCTGACGGGCCGCAGCCCCGTCGCATTCTGCTGATCGGCGGCGGTGCCGCGGTGGGCCGCGGATTCACTTCCCACGACCTCGCCCTGCCGGGAGCCATCGCGCGCGCCCTCCGTGCCCGCACGGGTCGGGGCGCCGTGGTCGACATCATCGCCGACCCGGAGCTCACCGCGGTCGGGCTCACGGCGGTGCTCGGCACCGTCGAGCTCGCGCTCTACGACGCCGTCATCACCACGGTGGGCGACATCGACGCGCTGCGCGGTATCGCACCTCGCGACTGGCGCGACCGCGTGCGGTCGGCGATGGGCATCTGGCAGCACCGGGTCACCGACGGGCGCGTGCTGCTCATGGTGGCGATCCCCGCGCTCCGTGACGAACCGGCAGTCGGGCTCGCTCACGGTCGCGTGATCGATGCGTTCACCTCCGGACTCAACGCGATCACCGAGGCGGCCGCCGAGGAGCACTCGGGAGTGCGCACCACGCTGCTGCCCGAGGCGCAGCGGGTCGCCGGGCGCGTCTCCCCCGAGACCGTGGAGCTGTGGGGTGCCCAGCTGGCCGACGAGCTGCTCGAGCACCTGCCGGCCCGTCGTCTCGGCGCCGCGCAGCCCTCGCCGGATTCTGTGGCCTCGGGTCATGAGGACGCCGACCGCATCGCGAGCATCCTGAGCGACAGCGCGCCCCGACTCGACCACATCGTGACGATGGCCGCCGCATCGCTGAACGCGCCCACCGCCGTGATCACGGTGCTCGGAACCGACACCCAGTGGCACGCGGCCCGATTCGGCCTCGAGCTCGATTCGGTGCCGATCGAGCAGTCGTTCTGCGCGGTCGCGGTGCGCAACGAGGACGGCATGGTGGTGCCCGACGCCCCGCGGGATCCGCGCTTCGCGCGCAACCCGCTGGTCGAGCACGGCGGCATCCGCTATTACGCCGGCGTGCCCATCGAAGACGCCGAGGGCCGCCGCATCGGTGCCCTCTGCGTGATCGACACCAAGCCCCGCAACCTCACGAGCGCGGCCGACATGGCGGTGCTGCGCCGGCTCGCGCGGCGGGTCGAGCGGGCGCTGCAGGCCGAGCCGCTCGCGGTTCCCGCCTGGACGCCGGGAGCACCGACGAGCCCCGACATCGCGAGCGCAGTAACGGCTCCCGCGCTGTCCTCGGTGGCGGGCTGATTCGCGGCCGCACCGCCCGGCCTGCTACCCTGGAAGCACGCCGCGGGGTGGAGCAGCTCGGTAGCTCGCTGGGCTCATAACCCAGAGGTCGTAGGTTCAAATCCTGCCCCCGCAACCAGTCGCCGGTGATCCGGTGGGCGAAGGCCCGGTCGAAAGACCGGGCCTTCGCCGTATCCCGGGTCGTCGCGCGGGCCGATCGCAGCCCGCCGCCGGGGGCGGTGGTGTTCGCAGAGCGAATCCCCGCCGATGCGGTCGGTTGCCGGGCAGACCGGCGAGGGCGACCATGGAGGAGCCGGGTTCGGGGACCCGCCCCGGCGTGCGAACGCCCCCCTTCAGGTCTGTGAGAGCACGCCGCCCGGCAGGGTCGATGCCCCGAGCCATTCGGGTTGGCTCAGGGCATCGACCACCTCCGCCGGATGCGGAGTGCGACTCAGAGCAGGGCCGCTAGAGCAGCAGCATCTCGTCGATGCACATGAACATCGTGCTCGCGTGGTCGCCCGTCAGAGTGAACGCGACCACGCCCCCCGTGCTCGACCGCCCCACCAGGACGTCCGCAGGGAAGTAGGTGGCGTAGTCGCCCGCCCGGTACTGGTCGATCGTCGCTTCGGGCAGCGCGAAGTCCCAGGTCACCGTCAGATCGACGATGTAGTCCGCCTGCAGGGCCGCGTCGTCGGGCGAGAGGTCCTCCGAGAAGCTGGAGGCGGCGATGACGACCCGGATCGGGTCGGTGGCCCAGCTGGCCAGCGCGGCCGTGTTGCCGCTGGAGATGCTGGCGGCGAGCGACTCGCGGGCGGCCGCGACCGCCGCCGGGTCGACCTCCGGTGCGCTGGGCGTGGGGCTCGGGCTCGGGG
>JAIWOM010000053.1 GCA_020216895.1 Microcella sp. | reverse complement strand
CACCGGCATCGTGGCGGCCTACACGCAGTTCCACCTCGAGCGCGGGCTGCGGTCGCTGCCGCACGTCGACCGCACCGAGCCGGCCCCGCAGGCGGCGACCGCATGAGCGCCCGCGACGCCGAGCCGCTGCGCCCGATCGACTGGACGGGCGAGCAGCCTCCTGAATTGAGGAGAGAAGCCGTGCCGCAGCACGTCGCCATCGTCATGGATGGCAACGGTCGCTGGGCCAACCGTCAGGGCCTGACCCGCGTCGAGGGCCACCGCGCGGGCGAGGCGAGCCTGCTCGACGTCGTCGCCGGCGCCATCCAGGTCGGCGTGCAGCACCTCAGCGTGTACGCGTTCAGCACCGAGAACTGGAGCCGCAGCCCCGACGAGGTGCGGTTCCTCATGGGCTTCAACCGCGAGGTGCTGCGCCGCCGCCGCGACCAGCTCGACGCCTGGAACGTGCGCATCCGCTGGGCCGGTCGACGCCCGCGGCTGTGGCGCAGCGTCATCTCCGAGCTCGAGGAGGCGCAGGCGCGCACGGCGAACAACACCGGCCTGACGCTGACGATGTGCGTCAACTACGGCGGCCGCATCGAGATCGTGGATGCGGTGCGCGCGCTCGCCGCCGACGTCAAGGCGGGCCGCCTCGACCCGGCGCGCATCACCGAGCGCACGATCGCGCGGCACCTCTACGAGCCCGACCAGCCCGACGTCGACCTCTTCGTGCGCTCGAGCGGCGAGCAGCGCACCAGCAACTTCCTGCTCTGGCAGAGCGCCTACGCCGAGATGGTGTTCCTCAATACGCTCTGGCCCGACTTCCGCCGCCGTCACCTGTGGGCGGCCATCGAGGACTACATGCACCGCGATCGCCGCTTCGGCGGGGCAGTGGATGCTCCCTCCGTGTAGCCCCCTCGTGCGGCCCGGCCGCGAACGGCGGCTGGCCGCGCGCTCAGTAGACTTCTGCCCTACGTGCTACTCGGCCCCGGGCATCCAGCTCGGGCGGAACAGGAGATCCCCACCGTGGCTGCCCCCTCTCGGCTCGACAAGGTCATCGCGCTCGCCAAGCGGCGCGGATTCGTCTTCCAGGCCGGTGAGATCTACGGCGGCTCGCGCTCGGCGTGGGACTACGGCCCCCTCGGCGTCGAGCTGAAGGAGAACATCAAGCGCCAGTGGTGGCGGTCGATGGTGACGCGCCGCGACGACGTCGTCGGGCTCGACTCCAGCGTGATCCTGCCGAAGCGCGTCTGGGAGGCCTCCGGCCACGTCGAGGTCTTCAGCGACCCGCTGGTCGAGTGCCTGAGCTGCCACAAGCGCTACCGCGCCGACCACCTCGAGGAGGAGTTCGAGGAGAAGAAGGGCCGTGCGCCCGAGGGCGGGCTCGCGGAGATCGCCTGCGCGAACTGCGGCACCCGCGGCCAGTGGACCGAGCCGAAGGAGTTCTCGGGCCTGCTGAAGACCTATCTCGGCCCCGTCGACGACGAGTCGGGCCTGCACTACCTGCGCCCGGAGACCGCGCAGGGCATCTTCGTGAACTTCGCCAACGTGCTGAACGCCGCGCGCATGAAGCCCCCGTTCGGCATCGGCCAGATCGGCAAGTCGTTCCGCAACGAGATCACGCCCGGCAACTTCATCTTCCGCACCCGCGAGTTCGAGCAGATGGAGATGGAGTTCTTCGTCGAGCCCGGCACCGACGAGGAATGGCACCAGTACTGGATCGACACCCGCTTCCAGTGGTACGTCGACCTCGGTGTGAACCCTGAGAACCTGCGCCTGTATGAGCACCCGCAGGAGAAGCTGTCGCACTACTCGAAGCGCACCGTCGACATCGAGTACCGCTTCGGCTTCTCGGGCTCGGAGTTCGGCGAGCTCGAGGGCATCGCCAACCGCACCGACTTCGACCTGAAGACGCACAGCGAGCACTCCGGCGTCGACCTCTCGTACTTCGACCAGAGCAAGGAGGAGCGCTGGACGCCGTACGTCATCGAGCCTGCGGCTGGCCTCACCCGCTCGCTCATGGCCTTCCTCGTCGACGCGTACTACGAGGACGAGGCGCCGAACACGAAGGGCGGGGTCGACGTGCGCACCGTGCTGCGTCTCGACCGGCGCCTGGCCCCGGTGAAGGCGGCCGTGCTGCCGCTGTCGCGCAACGAGCAGCTCTCGCCGGTCGCGCGCGAGCTCGCCGAGCGGCTGCGCCAGCACTGGAACGTCGACTTCGACGACGCGGGCGCGATCGGCCGCCGCTACCGCCGCCAGGACGAGATCGGCACGCCGTTCTGCGTCACGGTCGACTTCGACACCCTCGACGACCAGGCCGTGACCGTGCGCGAGCGCGACACCATGGCGCAGGAGCGCATCCCGATCGACAAGCTCGAGGCGTACCTGGCCGGGCACCTGCTCGGCGCCTGACCCGCGACGGATTCGCGCGCCCGGGCGGGGAATACCGCCCGGGCGTTCGCGTTGTCTCCTGCGTGAGCGAACCCATCGACGTGCAGATCTGGTCCGACGTGCAGTGCCCCTGGTGCTACATCGGCAAGCGGAAGTTCGAGGCCGCTGTCGCGCAGTTCGGCGGCGACGTCACCGTCACCTACCGCAGCTTCGAGCTCGCCCCCGACACCCCCGTCGACTTCGAGGGCACCCCGATCGACTACCTCAGCCAGCGCAAGGGCATCAGCCCCGAGCAGGCGCAGCTGATGATCGACCGCGTCGTCGGCATTGCCGAGAGCGTGGGTCTCGAGTACCACTACGACCGCATCCACCAGACGAACACGGTGCTCGCGCACGAGCTGCTGCACTTCGCGAAGGCGCACGGCAAGCAGGTCGAGCTCAAGGAGCGCCTGCTGCGCGCCTACTTCACCGAGGGGCGCCACGTCGGCCGTGCCGACGACCTGGCCGACCTGGCCGCCGAGGTCGGGCTCGACCGCGAGGCCGCCGCGGCCGCCCTCGCCGAGCACACCCACCTCGCGGACGTGAAAGCCGACATGGCGCAGGCGGTCGCGTACGGCATCCAGGGCGTGCCGTTCTTCGTCATCGACTCGAAGTACGGCATCTCGGGGGCGCAGGAGACCGCGACGTTCCTGGCTGCGCTGCAGCAGGCCGCGGGCGAGCGCGACACGGTCGGGGCCGACGCCCCATGACGACGGATGCGGCCCCGCAGCCGTTCGCGATGCTCGGCGACCCCGCCGCCGCAGCGTGCGAGGGCGACGCCTGCGTGATCCCGAAAGCCGCGGAGCAACCGTCGGAGTAGGGATCAGCGCGGTTCCATCGGCTCGCTGATGTCGGCGACGGTCGCGCCGAGGGCCGCGATGAGGTCATCGGCCTGCACGAACAGCGAGTACCCGTGCTCGCCCGCGCCCATCGAGACCCGCCGCCCGACCATGCCGGCATCGGCATAGACCGGCCAGGCGGTGGTCGAGCCCAGGGGAGTGATGGTGCCGCGCTCGTAGCCGGTCGCCTCGAGGGCGAGCTCGGGCGAGGGAAGCTGCAGCTTGTTCACGCCGACGAGCGCGCGCAGCTTCGGCCACGCGATCTGCCGGTCGCCGGGGATCAGCGCGAAGAGGAACGTGTCGTCGCTGCGCTTCACGACCAGCGACTTCACGATGTCGGCCGGCGTGATGCCGAGGATCTCGGCCGCCTCCTCGAGCGAGCGCGCCCGCATCCGCTCGACGAACTCGACCTGCAGCCCGCGCGCCGCCGCGTCCGCGGCTACCCGCTCCCGTCCACCCTGTGTCATGGCCCCATTCTGCGCGTTCTAGGCTGAGCCCATGACCAACGGCGCCCCCCTCCGCACCGGCATCATCGGCTTCGGACTCGCGGGGCGGGTCTTCCACGCCCCCTTCCTCGCCACGAATCCGGCGTTCGCGATCACGGCCATCGCCACGAGCGACCCCGGCCGTGCCGCGGAGGCCGCGGCCGCGCATCCCGGCGCTGCGATCATGACGACGGATGCCCTCCTCGAGCGCGCCGGTGACCTCGACCTCGTCGTGCTCGCCTCGCCGCCGCACGTGCATCGCGAGCAGGCGGTCGCGGCGCTCGAGGCCGGAGCGGCGGTCGTCATCGATAAGCCCTTCGTGCCGACCGTGGCCGATGCCGAGGCGATCATCGCCGCGGCGGAGGCGGCCGAGCGCCCGCTCACCGTGTTCCAGAACCGGCGGTGGGACGGCGATTTCCGCACGGTGCGCACCCTCGTCGAGAGCGGCGCGCTCGGCCGCGTGCACCGCTTCGAGTCGACCTTCGAGCGGTTCGGGGCCCCGAAGCGCGATCAGTGGCAGGGGCAGATCAGCCCCGCGCAGGGCGGCGGAATCCTGTTCGACCTCGGCAGCCACCTCATCGATCAGGCGCTGACGCTGTTCGGCCCCGCGACGCTCGAAGTCGCCGAGCTGCGCGCGGTGCGCGACGGGCTCGGCAGCGAGGACGACGCCTTCGTCTCCCTCCGGCACGACAGCGGCGTGCGCAGCCACCTCACCATGAGCCGCGTCGCCGCCCAGAGCGGCCCGCGGTTCCGCGTGCTGGGCGATCAGAGCGGCTACACCGTCTACGGCCTCGATGGGCAGGAGCCCGACCTCAAGGCCGGTCGCTGGCCGGGCGCTCCCGGCTACGGCGAGACCCCCGAGGCGCAGTGGGGAGTGCTCGGCGTCGACAACGGCGAGCAGCCGCTCGTGCCGGTTCCCACCGAGGAGGGCGCCTACCCCGACTTCTACGCGCAGGTCGCGGCCAGCATCCGCGACGGCGCCCCGGTGCCGGTGGATGCCCGCCACGCGCTCGAGACGGTCCGCATCATCGAGCAGGCGCACGCGCTGAACGCGAACCGGCACTGAGCCCGCGCTGACTCGGGCTGCACGCGGGCCTGAGACACGGTCGCGCCGCGACCTGGGAGAATGGTTGCACCATGTCGACCGCCACCCTGCCCGCGCCCGCCGCGCAGCCGCTCAGCATCGGCCCGATCCCGCTGAGCGTTCCGGTCGTGCTCGCGCCGATGGCGGGCATCACGAACACGGCGTTCCGGCGGCTGTGCCGCGAGTACGGCGCGGGGCTGTACGTGAGCGAGATGATCACGAGCCGGGCACTCGTCGAGCGCACGCCCGAGAGCCTGCGGCTGATCCGCCACCACGAGAGCGAGACCCCGCGCAGCATTCAGCTGTACAGCGTCGACCCGGTGACGGCGGGCGAGGCGGCGCGCTTCCTGGTTGGCGAGGGCCTCACCGACCACATCGACATGAACTTCGGATGCCCCGTGCCCAAGGTCACGAAGAAGGGCGGGGGAGCCGCCCTGCCGTGGAAGCTCGAGCACTTCCGCAGCATCGTCGAGGCGACGGTGAGGGCCGCGGGCGACATCCCCGTGACCGTGAAGATGCGCAAGGGCATCGACGCCGACCACTTGACCTTCCTCGAGGCCGCGAAGGCAGCCGAGGGCGCGGGCGTCGCGGCGGTTGCGCTGCACGCGCGCACCGCGGCCGACTTCTACAGCGGAAACGCCGACTGGGATGCGATCGGCACGCTCAAGGAGACGATCTCGAGCATCCCGGTGCTCGGCAACGGCGACATCTGGTCAGCCGAGGACGCGCTGCGGATGGTCGAGCAGTCGGGCTGCGACGGCATCGTCGTGGGGCGTGGGTGCCTCGGCCGTCCCTGGCTGTTCGGCGACCTCGCGGCTGCCTTCCGCGGCGAGCAGCACAAGGCCATGCCGAGCCTCGGCGAGGTCGGCGACGCGTTCCGTCGCCACGCCGAGCTGCTCGTCGAGTTCTTCGACGACGAGGCGAAGGCCTGCCGTGACATCCGCAAGCACGTCGCCTGGTACTTCAAGGGCTACCCGGTCGGCGGCGAGCTGCGCGCCCGCCTCGCCGCGGTGGAGAGCCTGCAGCAGATGGACGACCTGCTCGGCGAGCTCGATCGCGACGAGCCGTACCCCGGTGCTCCCGCCGAGGGGCAGCGCGGCCGCGCCGGAACGCCGAAGAAGCCCGCTCTTCCCGACCGCTGGCTCGAGAGCCGCGAGCTGACCGGTGCGAGCCGCGCCGAGGTCACCGCCGCCGAGCTGCACCACTCGGGCGGGTAGCGCGTGCACGATCACCTCACGCCCGGCTACACGCGGGCCGACACCGAGCGCTGGCTGCCGGAGGAGCACTCGAGCCGCCGCAGCGACTTCGCCCGCGACCGCGGCCGCCTGCTGCACTCCAGCGCCCTCCGCCGCCTGGCCGCGAAGACGCAGGTGCTGAGCCCGACGGCGGGTCTCGACTTCGCCCGCAACCGCCTCACCCACTCGCTCGAGGTGGCGCAGGTGGGCCGCGAGCTCGCCGCGAGCCTCGGGCTCGACCCCGACGTCGTCGACACCGCCTGCCTCGCGCACGATCTCGGGCATCCGCCGTTCGGGCACAACGGCGAGCGCGCGCTCAACGAGTGGGCCCGCGACATCGGCGGCTTCGAGGGCAACGCGCAGACCCTGCGCCTGCTGACCCGCATCGAGCCGAAGGTGCTCGGCCCCGACGGCCGCAGCTACGGGCTCAACCTCACGCGCGCGAGCCTCGACGCGAGCACGAAGTATCCGTGGCCGCAGGCTCAGGGCATCCCCGACCCGAGCGGGCGCAGCAAGTTCGGCTTCTACGACGACGACGCGGCCGCCTTCGAGTGGATGCGCGCCGACGCCCCCGACCGCGTGCGCTGCATCGAGGCGCAGGTCATGGACCTCAGCGACGACATCGGCTACAGCGTGCACGACTTCGAGGACGCCATCGTGAGCGGCTACCTCGACGTGCCCGCGCTCGGCGCCCGCGTCGACCATGACGCCCTCGTCGACGCGATGTTCGAGTGGATCGGCGGCGAGATCAGCCACGACGAGCTCATCGCGGCCTTCGACCGCCTCGACCACCTCGATGCCTGGCTCGACAGCTGGGACGGCTCCCGCCGCGACCTCGCCCGCCTCAAGAACCTGACGAGCTCGCTCATCGGCCGCTTCGCCCACGAGGCCGTGCACGCGACCCGGGCGGCGCATCCGGATGCTCCGCTCGCGCGCTTCGGCGGCCAGGTGGTCGTGCCGCGCGAGACCCAGGCCGAGATCGCCGTGCTGAAGGGCATCGTGGCCGCGAACGTCATGTCGACCAACTCCCGGCAGCCGATCTACGCGCGCCAGCGCGCGCTGCTCACCGAGCTCGCCGACGCGCTGTGGGAAGCCGGGCCGGCCGCCCTCGATCGAGCCTTTGCCGACGACTTCGCGGCGGCGCCCGACGACGCCGCGCGCAAGCGCGTGATCGTCGACCAGGTGGCGTCCCTCACCGACCAGAGCGCGATGAGCTGGCACGAGCGCCTCGTCGAGTAGAGCATCCCGCTCATTCGCCGCACCTAGAATCGGGCCTGTGGCAGGCCTCATCCGACGAAGCGACATCGACGAGGTCCGGTCGCGCACGAATCTGGCCGACATCGTCGGCGACTACGTCGCCCTGAAGAGCGCCGGCGTCGGCTCGATGAAGGGGCTGTGCCCCTTCCATGACGAGCGCAGCCCGAGCTTCCACGTGCGCCCGCAGGTCGGCTTCTACCACTGCTTCGGCTGCGGCGAGGGGGGCGACGTCTACTCCTTCCTGCAGAAGATGGACCACGTCACCTTCCAGGAGGCGGTCGAACGGCTCGCCGCCCGCATCGGCTACACCCTGCACTACGAGGACGGCGGGCAGGCCGCCGATCAGGGCAACCGCAGCCGGCTGCTCGCTGCGAACGCGGCCGCCGAGCAGTTCTTCCGGTTGCAACTTGCAACCCCGGAGGCCGAACCCGCCCGCCGCTTCCTCGGCGAGCGCGGCTTCGACGCCGCCGCTGCCGAGCGCTTCTCGATCGGCTACGCGCCCAACGCCTACGACGTGCTCGGTGCGCACCTGCGCGGGCTCGGCTTCACGGCGGAGGAGATCCTCGCCGCCGGGCTCCAGGGGCAGGGCGACCGCTCGCCCTACGACCGGTTCCGCGGGCGGCTGATCTGGCCGATCAAAGACGTCACCGGGCAGACCCTCGGCTTCGGCGCCCGCAAGCTGCTCGAGACCGACCAAGGGCCGAAATACCTCAACACGCCCGAGACTCCCGTCTACTCGAAGTCGAAGGTTCTCTACGGCCTCGACCTGGCCAAGCGCGACATCGCGAAGGGCAAGCAGGTCGTCGTGGTGGAGGGCTACACCGATGTGATGGCTTGCCACCTCGCCGGCATCACGACCGCGGTGGCCACCTGCGGCACCGCCTTCGGCAGCGACCACATCACGATCATCCGTCGCGTCATGGGCGACGTCGACAACCGCGACTCGCACGGCCTCGGCGAGGTCGTCTTCACCTTCGACCCCGACGAGGCCGGTCAGAAGGCGGCGAGCCGCGCCTTCGCCGACGAGCACCGGTTCGCCGCGCAGACCTTCGTCGCCGTCGCCCCCGACGGTCTCGACCCCTGCGACCTGCGCCTCCAGCGCGGGGACGACGCGGTGCGCCTGCTGATCCAGGGCAAGAAGCCGATGTACGAGTTCATGGTCCGTCGGCAGCTCGAGCTGTACGACCTCGAGACCGTCGAGGGTCGCGTCGCAGCTCTGCGGGCCACCGCGCCGGTTGTCGCGGGCATCCGCGACGAGGCGCTCTCGATCGGCTACGCCCGCACGCTCGCCGGCTGGATCGGCCATTGGCTGGGGCCTGATCTGCTCCAAGACCCTCGAAGGTATTGCCCGTCAGCCG
>JAIWOM010000052.1 GCA_020216895.1 Microcella sp. | reverse complement strand
AGGGCTCCGGTGCGGGCGAGCCCGCGAACGAGCAGCCAGCTGCCGGCGCCGGCGATGACCGCGCCGGAGAGCGCGGCGCTCACCGCATAGACGGCCATGAACTCGGGGCGGGCCCCGGCGTAGTAGAACGTGAGGTCCATGATGACGAGACCCACGGCCGAGCCGATGCCGGCGAGCACGGCAGGGGCGAGACCCCAGGCGCGGTAGAGCAGCAGCGCGAAGACGAGCTCGGCGCCGAGGCCCTGCGCGGCACCCCAGGCGATCGCCGTCCAGCCCCAGACGCCGCCCAGCAGGGCGGAGACCGAGGCGGCGACGAGCTCGCCGTAGAGCGCGGCGCCCGGCTTGCGGATCACGAGGCCGACCAGCACGGCGGGGAACAGCCAGACGGCGTAGACGAGCGCCTGCAGGCCGGGCAGCGCCGCCTCGAGAGGGGCGGTGAGCGGCGAGTAGACGAGGTTCCACAGCCAGAACACGAGTCCGCCCGCGACGCCGAGCACGCTGGCGACGATGATGTCGACGACGCGCCAGCTCATGGGCGGCCGAGCGGCGGCGGAGGCGGGACCGGTGGGTGCAGCAGTAGTCATGAAACGTGCCTTTCGGTCGATGCGGGCACGCCTGTCGCGCCCGCGAAACGGTCGGCACGGGTGCGAGATGTCCTCCCTGCGCCGGCATGACCCGGATCAGGTTCGACGGTCGAAGCGTGAGTGCGCTTCCTCTCAGCCCGGTTCACCGGGCTCCCGTGTACGCCGCCCAGTGTACGCCGTCTCGCCCTAGGATTCGGGCATGGAACTCGCCTTCTCCCCCGAACTGCTGATCGCGTTCGCCACGCTCCTCGTGCTCGAGATCATCCTGGGCATCGACAACGTGATCTTCATCTCGATCCTGGCGGGCAAGCTCCCCCCGAGCAGCAGAACCGGGCGCGCATCGTGGGCCTCTCGCTCGCGATGATCATGCGCATCCTGCTGCTCTTCGCCGCGAGCTGGATCATCAGCCTCACGGCCGACATCTTCGAGTTCTTCGGCATGGGCTTCTCGGGCCGCGACCTGATCCTGATCCTCGGCGGCCTCTTCCTCGTCTACAAGGCCGTGGTCGAGATTCACGAGAAGCTCGAGGGTGCCGAGGCCCACGACCGTCCGTCGACGAAGACCGTCACCTTCGCCGGCGTCATCGTGCAGATCCTGCTCATCGACATCGTGTTCTCGCTCGACTCGGTGATCACCGCGGTCGGCATGGTGGACGAGCTCTGGATCATGATCGCCGCCGTCGTCATCGCCATCACCCTCATGCTCTTCACCGCGAAGGCCATCAGCGACTTCGTCAACCGCCACCCCACCGTCAAGATGCTCGCGCTGGCCTTCCTCGTGCTGATCGGCACGACGCTCATCGCCGAGGGCTTCGACGTGCACATCGACAAGGCGCTCATCTACGGCCCGATCGCCTTCGCGATCATCGTCGAGGTGCTGAACCTCGTCTACCGCTCGCGTCAGGCGAAGCGGCGCCACGAGACGATCGCGCCCGTCGAGCTGCGGCCCACCCTCGTCAAGGACCCTCTGGCGAGCGACCCCACCCCGCTGCCGCTCGGCGGCACCCGCCGCACCGCGAGCCCCCTGGACCACCCCGACGGCGCACCGTGAGCACCTCCCCCGACACGCTCGGTGCGCTCGTCGAGCGGATCATGGAGCGCGCCGACGGCCTCACCGAGGGCTATCGGCGCGTCGGGCTGCTCATCGCCGCCGCCGAGACGGTCACCGAGAGCCTCGCTCTCACGCCGCGCCTGCAGACGATCGTGAGCGTGGCGCGCGAGCTCGTGGGCGCCCGGTACGGCGCGCTCGGCGTGATCGGCGCCGACGGCCGTCTCGAGCGCTTCCTGCACTCGGGGCTCGACGAGGCCGATGTCGCGCGCATGGGCGAGCTGCCCTCCGGCCGCGGCATCCTCGGCGCGGTGATCGTCGAGGGCCGCAGCATCCGCCTCGAGCACCTGGCCGCCGACCCGCGCTCCGTCGGCTTCCCCGCGCACCACCCGGCGATGGACTCGTTCCTCGGTGTCCCCATCCACGTCGGTGGCACTGTCTACGGCAACCTCTACCTCACCGAGCACTCGGAGGGCCCGTTCGACGACATCGACGAGGCGATCATCGCGGCGCTCGCGGCGATGGCGGGCACGGCGATCGCGAACTCGCGCCTCTACGAGCAGTCGCAGGATGACCGCCGCTGGCTCGCCGCCTCCGAGCACCTCACCCAGCGGCTCCTCGCCGGCGAGCTCGACCCCGATGACCTCACGACCATCACCGCGACGGTGCGCGCGCTGACGGACGACCCGGCGGCGGAGGTCGAGGAGACGGCGGACGGGCAGCTGACGGTGCGGCGCGCCGCGAGCGGGCATCCGGTGGCGGATGCGGAGCTCGAGCCGATCGACCGCTTCACCCGCTCCGTGGCCATCGCGCGCGAGCTCGCCCGCGCCCGTATCGACCAGCAGCGCATCGCGCTCGCGGACGAGCGCGACCGCATCGCGCGCGACCTGCACGATCACGTGATCCAGAGCCTGTTCGCCGTCGGTCTCTCGCTGCAGAGCGTCGTCGGCGACCCGGCGACGCCGACCGGCGGGCGCATCGCCGCCCAGGTCGACGCGATCGACTCGACGATCCGGCAGATCCGGCAGGCGATCTACCGTCTGTCGGCCCCGCCGAGCGCGGCCAGCTACAGCCTGCGCGCCCGCATCAACACTCTCGTGCGTGAGACCCTCGAGGGCGAGCACCTCGACTCGCGGTTGGAGTTCGCGGGCCCCGTCGACACCCTCGTCGACCTCGGTCTCGGTGATGAGGTCGCAGCCGTCACCCGCGAGGCGCTGTCGAACACGGTGCGGCACGCGCAGGCGACCCTTGTTGAGGTGGGGGTGGCGGTGCGCGGCACAAGCGTGGTCGTGACCGTGCGGGACGACGGCGTGGGCATGCCGGAGACCGAGCGGCGCAGCGGCCTGGCGAACCTGGCGGCACGGGCCCGCGAGCGCGGTGGCGAGTTCGCGATCGAACCGGTCGAGCCGCACGGCACTCTGGTGCGCTGGAGCGTACCCTGGGAGGCACGATGACTGCTCCCGTTCGCGTCTTCCTGCTCGACGACCACGAGATCGTGCGTCGCGGCATCGCCGACCTGCTCGAGCAGGAGGCCGACATCACCGTCGTCGGCGAGGCGGCCGTGGCGGCGGGAACGGCCGAAGCGATCCTCGGCTCGGGCGCGACGGTCGCGGTGCTCGACGGGCGCCTGCCCGACGGCAGCGGCATCGACGTCTGCCGCGACGTGAAGTCGGAGCGCCCGGAGCTCGGCTGCCTCATCCTCACCTCGTACGACGACGACGAGGCGGTGCTCGCGGCGGTGCTGGCGGGTGCGAACGGCTATCTGCTCAAGGAGGTCCGCGCCACGGGCCTCATCGAAGCGATCCGCCGCGTATCGGCGGGCGAGACGCTGCTCGACCCCGCGCTCACCGAGGGCGTGATGGCGCGCCTGTCGTCGACGCCCGCGCAGTCGCCGCTCGACGCGCTGACCCCCCGCGAGACGGAGATCCTCGCCCTCATCGCCGAGGGCCTGTCGAACCGCGAGATCGGCGGCCGGCTGTTCCTCGCCGAGAAGACGGTGAAGAACTACGTCAGCGGGATCCTCTCGAAGCTCGGCATGCAGCGGCGCACGCAGGCGGCGGTGCTGGCCGCCGAGTGGATGCCCAAGGGCGAGCCCCGGCGCTGAGCAGGAGCGCGGCGCACCGCCCCGCCTCCGGACCTCCCCGCACCGCGGGGCCGCGGCAGCGAGCGGCTACTCCGGGCTGACGGCCGAGGAGCCCGACAGTCGGGCGACCAGCTCGTTCTGCCCCCAGCGGATGCCCTTGGCGATCGGGTAGACCGCGAGGAACACCCAGGCCGGTGCCCGCAGAGCGCGGTTGCGCACGTCGTGGTGCGTGTACGTACGGTCGAACCGGCCCACGTACGAGACGTAGTCGCGCGGGCTGTCGTCGACGCGCCGCGCAGACATTCCCGCGACCATCGTCGGCACGTACACGGCCTTCAACCCGGCGTCGTAGAGGTGCACCGAGATGTCGATGTCCTCGTGGAAGAGGTCCTCCTCGTCGCGGCAGACCTCATCGCGGATCGCCTGCCAGGCGGTGGCCCGCAGCGCCATGTTGCTGCCGAACACGAAGTGGTACTCGCGGGCGAGCCGCAGCATCGCGCGGCGCAGCGTGTCGTCGGCGCGCAGCCCGAAGCGGCGCAGGGGCATGTCGTAGTAGAGCACCGGCCCGGTCGCGGCGGCCACCTCCGGATCCTGGAAGGCCTTCGCGACCTCCTCCACCCAGGTCGGCTCGAGCACCGAGTCGGCGTCGATGCGCCCGATGACGTCGCCGGTGGCAGTGTCGAGGCCGACATTGCGCGTCGGCACGAGCCCCTGCTCTTCGAACTGCGGGATCACCCGGAGCGGAGCATCCGGATTCGCCGCCTGCAGTTCAGCCACAATCGCGGCCGTGCGGTCGGTCGAGCGGTTGTCGACGACGAGCACCTCGTGCGCGGGCACGGTCTGCGCCATCGCCGCGGTCACGCACGCCCGGATCGTCGACTCCTCGTTGTAGGCCGGGATGACGATGGAGACGGAGGGCAGGGACGCCGTCGACGGTGAGGACACCCCCTGATACTAACCGGCGGCTACTGCGCGCCGTTGGCGCGCAGCCACGGCACCGGGTCGATGGTCACGCCGTCGACCCGGAGCTCGAAGTGCAGGTGCGCCCCGACGGTGACACCCGTCGCGCCGACGTTGCCGACGACGTCGCCGACCCGTACCCGGTCGCCGAGCGCCCAGGGAATCGAGCCGGCGATCAGGTGCGCGTAGACGCTGGTGACCGCACGGCCGTCGACGACATGGCTGATCTCGAGGTGCGTACCGAGGGCGCTGCCGGGGTCGCCGATCAGGGTCACGACGCCGTCGGCCATCGCGACGACCGGCGTGCCGTACCCGGGGGTCCAGTCGACGCCCTTGTGCACGGAGGGGCAGGCGGCGCAGGTGGACGGGCGGAGCCCGAACGAGCTGCCGATCGGGGCGCCGGCCCCGACGGGGTACATCAGCGGGGGTCGGACGTCGACCGTGAAGTCCTCGCGGGCGACCGGGGCAGCAGCGGGAGCAGTGCCGGCAGCGAGCGCGGCAGCGTCGGACTCGGTCGCGGATGCGGCCGCGGAGTCCGACGACGGCAGCGCCGAGGCTGCGACGAACTGCTGCACCTGCGGCTGCGCGGCGGCGTTCTCGGCCGCGGTGGCCAGGGTGGCGGAGACGGTGCCGTTGACGGCGAGGGCCAGGGCGACGACCGCGGCAGCCGCCACGAGTGCGTCGTGCCGGAGGCGGCGGGGCTCGAGGGCGGCGATGCGCGGCAAAGCGGGATGGATGAGGTGGAGCATGAGAGGAGGGACACTTCCTGGTGGCGGCCGTCGGGCCGTGGACACGGTGAGTGCACGTCATTGCGCGGGCGATCCCGCGGCACTCCACCAGAGCACCCGAAGCGGGATCTCAGAGCCCTCGCGCCGAATCCGGCGGTCTCACCCACCGGCGGCGAGAGCCCCTGTCAGCGTCGTAGCCAACACTCCAGCATGACCGGCGAACCTATGAAGAACCTGTTCGCGGCCGAATGATCAGGCCAGGGTCGTGCCGAAGGCCAGCCCGAGCAGATAGGTGGCCGCGGCGGCGCCGTAGCCGATCGCGAGCTGGCGCAGCGCGCGCTTGAGCGGCGAGGCACCCGACAGCACCCCGACGATGGCGCCGGTCAGCAGCAGGGCGATGCCGACCAGCATGCCCGCCGCGATGATCGCGCGCAGCCCCTCGGCGCCGAGCAGGTACGGGATCACCGGGATGATCGCGCCGGAGGCGAAGAACGCGAAGCTCGACAGCGCGGCGCCCCAGGCCGAGCCGATCGCCTCGTGCTGCTCGGCCTCGGCCTCGGCCGTCCGGGCCGCGGCGGCGACGGGGTCGTAATCGGCGAGGATGCCGCGCGCATGCTCGACCGCCTCCTCCTCGCTCATCCCCCGCGCGCGGTAGACCAGCGCCAGCTCGTTCGCGTCGACGTCGAGGTGCGGCAGGGCCGTGTGCGCCTCGGGGTCGGGGGTGGAGGCGTCGAGCAGCTCGCGCTGCGAGCGCACCGACACGTACTCGCCCGCGCCCATCGACAGCGCGCCGGCCAGCAGGCCCGCGAGGCCGGTGAGCAGCACCGTGGTCGGGCCGAGACCCGCGGCGCCGATGCCCATGACGAGGGCGAGGTTGCTGACAAGTCCGTCGTTCGCGCCGAAGACCGCCGCGCGGAAGGTGCCGGAGAGCCGTTGACGGCCGCGGGCCGCGAGCCCGCGCACCACCTCGCCGTGGATGCGCTCGTCGGCGGCCATGGCGGGCGTGGCGTGGGCATCCACGGAATAGGGAGATCGGATCTCGGCCCGCTGGGCCAGGGCGAGCACGAACACGCTGCCGAAGCGCCGCGCGAGCGGGGCGAGCAGGCGGGTGCGCAGAGAGACCGCGGGCACGCCCTCGGCATGATCGCCGAGCAGTGCGACCCAGTGCGCCTCATGGCGCGCCTCGGCATCGGCGAGCGCCAGCAGGATCGCCCGCTCCTCCCCGTCACGGCGGGCGGCGAGGTCGCGGTAGACGGCCGCCTCGGCGCGCTCGTCGGCGAGGTAGCGGCGCCAGCGGCGGATCTCCGCGGGGGTGGGTGCACTCTCGGTCACGCGCCCATGATGGCAAGAGCGGCGCGCTCGCGCTGTTCGGCGGCCCGAAAGCCGCGGGGCGCCTCGATCGGCCGGACTACCAGCCCCAGGTCCCGGGGGCCCCCTTGAAGGGGCCGACGATGTTCGCGGTGATCCAGCCGCCGTAGAACCCGCCCTCCTGCGGCACGACGGTCTCGCCGTCGACTGTGCAGCGATCCATCCGCCCCGGATACACCGAGACGTACCCGGCGATGCTCTCGAAGCCGCGGCTCGGCGCCGGGTAGTACCAACCGGCGCGCTCCGCCCGGAGCCCGCCGCCGACGATGTCGTAGTACGCGGCGCGGCCCTTGAACTCGCAGAACGACGACCCCCCACCCGGCACGAGCGCGCCCGCGACGAAGTCCTCCGGCGGCAGGTAGTAGGCGGGGGGATGACTGGTCTCGAGCACCCGGAGGGCCCTGGTCGTCTCGGCGATCACCTGCCCGCCGAGCTCGATCGTCACCCGGGCGTGCACGGGCTCGACGCGGGGCGGTCGCGGGTAGTACCAGACCGACTCCTGGCCGGGACCGGGCTCGATGCGCTTCGGGCGGGCCACGGGGGTCGCCTAGAACCCGAAGTCGCCGAAGCCGCCGCCGTCGAAACCGCCGCCGTCGAAGCCACCGCCGTCGAAACCGCCCGCGTCGGCACCGGCGTCGGCCCCCGCATCCGCGCCGGGGTCGGCCGCATCAGCCGAACCGGCATCGGTGAGCCCCGCATCCATCGGCGGCAGGAAGGCGCTCGCGATCGCGGAGCCGATCACGTAGCCCGCGACCGTGCCGAGCAGCGAGGCTCCCACCATCTGGCCGAACGAGGGACCGCCCAGCGAGCGCTCCATGGTGCCGGGCTGCCGCAGCTCCGAGCGGGTCGCCGCACGGGCGAGCGTCGCGGGCTGGTCGTCGGCGGGCGCCTCGCCGGCGGGCGCGGTGCGGGCGAGCTCATCGAACACCAGGCGCCGCTGCTCGGGGCTGAGCTTCGCGAAGGCCTCGGCGTGCACCTGCTCGATCGTCTCGGGCGGCGCCGTCTGCAGCAGGTACCGGTAGCGCTCGACGGCGCGCTCGTCGTCGGAGCGCACAGCGGTGCGCCGCGGCTCGGGCTCCGGCGTGGGGGCGCCGAACAGGCGGTCGAAGAAGCTCATCGGTCCATCTCCTGGGGGTCGGTGAGGCCACGGTACGTCGCCAGGTTCGGTGCAGCCTGTGGAGAACGCGTGTAACAACTCGGTGAAGGATGACCCCTCCGGGCCCCCTGTGCACTACTGTCGGGAGTGAAGTTGATACGCCTCGGCGGTCCGACGTGCGGTGCAAGCAGTACGTGCTCTCATATAGAGCAGGATTCACGAGTGGTTCGACTGGTGGTTTCGACAGTCGAAACTCCGTGAGTAACAAGGAGTCAGCAATGACGACAGGCACTGTCAAGTGGTTCAACGCCGAGAAGGGCTTCGGCTTCATCACCCCCGATGACGGGAGCGCCGACGTGTTCGCGCACTTCTCGGCCATCCAGAGCAGCGGCTACCGCTCGCTCGACGAGAACCAGAAGGTCGAGTTCGACGTCGCCCAGGGCCCCAAGGGCCTGCAGGCCGAGAACATCCGCCCGCTCTAAGCTCTTACAAGCACTTCTGAGCGCGCTCGTCGCGGGATGACCCGCGCACGACACCACGAGAGCCGCCCCTCAATGGAGTGGGGCGGCTTTCGTCATTCCTGCGTGGTTTCCCCGGTCACGAAGTCGATGAGCTCCTCCACCCGACCGAGCAGCGCCGGGTCGAGGTCGGCGTAGCCGCGCACCGCACCCCGCACCCGCCGCCAGGCCGCGGCGAGATCGGCGGACGTCGCGTGCGGCCAGCCGAGCGCCCGGCAGGTTCCGGTCTTCCAGTCGATGCCGCGGGGCACCTCCGGCCAGGCCGCGATGCCGAGCGATTGCGGGCGCACCGCCTGCCAGATGTCCACGAACGGATGCCCGATCACGAGCACGTGGCGGGCATCCACC
>JAIWOM010000051.1 GCA_020216895.1 Microcella sp. | reverse complement strand
GCTCGCGGGCTGCGCCGCGCCGCGTCCGCTGCCGACCCCGACCCCGACGCCCACCGAGACCCTCGCGCCGACCGGCGATGGCGTGCTGCGCATCGGCACGCTCCTGCCGATGAAGGGCGACATCGCCTTCATCGGCCCGGGCATGGTCGCCGCCGTCGAGGTCGCCGTGCGCGACATCAACGCCGCCGGCGGGGTGCTGGGCCAGCCCGTCGAGGTGCTCTACCGCAACTCGGGCACCGCGGAGGAGGACCGTCTGGAGACCGCCTTCGCCGACCTCGTCGAGCGCGGCGTCGATGTCATCATCGGCCCGGCGACCTCCGCGCTCGCCGAGCGGCTCGTGCCCCTCGCCGCCGCCGCCGACATCACGGTCATCTCTCCCGCCGCGACCTACCCGACCGTGCGCTCGGCCACGCCGCCCGGTGTCTTCTTCCGCACCATCCCGGCCTACGACCAGCAGGCCCGCGCCATCGTCGAGGCGTTGGAGAGCGACGGCGTCGAGGCCGTCTCGCTCGTGACCACCGGCGACCCGCTCGGCTTCTCCTTCGAGCTCGCCGTGCGCGCGGCGCTCGAGGAGCGCGGCATGCGATTGAGCGGCATCGAGCAGCTGGATGCGGCCACCAACCCCGCCCGTCTGGCATTCAGTGTCGCCGGGGGAGACCCGAAGGCGGTCATCGTCGCGACCGGGGCGAGCCTCGCCGAGCAGAACGCCCGCGTGCTCACCGCCCTCATCGAGCGGGGCATCGCGCCCGAGGCGCTCTGGCTCACCTCGCAGAACCTCTCCGACTACTCCGAGGCCGTCGAGGCGGGCGTGCTCGAGGGGGTTAACGGCGTGCTTGAGGGCGCCGTCGTCTCCGACGAGCTGCTCGCACGGCTCCAGCAGTCCGATCCCTTCCTGCGCAGCGCCCGCTTCGGGCCCGAGGCCTACGACGCCGTCGTGCTCGCGGCGCTCGCCGCGGTGCTCGCCGACGACGACGGCGGGCCCTCGATCGCCCGCAGTCTCGCCGACGCGGCCGGGTCGGGCGTGCCCTGCGCCAGCTTCGGCGAGTGCCTCTCGGTGCTCGAGACCGAGCCCGCGATCGACTACGACGGGCTCTCGGGCCCCCTCACCCTCGATGACGCCGGCGATGTCGTCGACGGCGTGCTGCGGCTGTACCGGTACACCGCGGAGAACCGGGCGGAACTGGTCGGCGACCTCCCGCTCGTCGCTCGGTAGCCGCGCTCACGGACGGCGTCGGAGGGGCGTCAGCGAAAGTCGACGAAAACCCTCGTCGGTGAGCGTGCACGCGCGAGGAATCCGTCGCCGACCCGGCGGCCCGAGCGTGTTTCAGGGTGTTACAGGGCTGTAACCCGAATCGGTTGTGAACGCCTACTGAACACCGTACGGTGGCACAACGGGCACTGTTGTGCCTGCATCCTGAACACTAATGAACCCAAGGAGCAACATGGGCGTTTTCACTTCCGGCTCTGGCCGTCGCTCTCGCTCTCTTCAGTCGATCCTCGGCGGCATTGCCGTCGTGGGTGCCAGCGCGCTCGTTCTGAGCGGCTGCGCGCCGGCTGAGGAGGCGCCTGCTGGCCCCGCCGAGGACCTGACCCTGAAGATCGGCACGATCCTGCCGCAGTCCGGCGCGCTGGCCTTCCTCGGCCCGCCCGAGGAGGCGGGTGTTGCTCTCGCCGTGCAGGAGGTCAACGAGGCCGGTCTCGGCATCACCGTCGAGGCCATCTACCGCGACTCGGGCGACACCACGACCGACACCGCCACCGTCTCGGTGACCGACCTGCTCTCGCAGGACGTGACCGCGATCATCGGTGCCGCGTCGTCGGGTGTGTCGTTCACCGTCATCGACCAGATCGTCGGTGCGGGCGTCGTGCAGTTCTCGCCGGCGAACACCTCGCCCGACTTCACGAACTACGACGACAACGGCCTCTACTGGCGCAACGCCCCGAGCGACCTGCTCCAGGGCGAGGTGCTCGGCAACCTGATCGCCGAGGAGGGTGCTGCCACGCTCGGCCTGCTCGTCCTGAACGACGCCTACGGCACCGGCCTCGCCGGCTCCGTGCGCGCGACGTTTGAGGCGGCCGGTGGCGAGGTCGTCGCCGAGGAGCTGTTCAACGAGGGTGACACGAGCTTCGACGCTCAGGTCTCCGCGCTGACCGCTGCCAACCCCGACGCGATCGCGGTCATCACGTTCGACCAGGCCAAGGTTGTCGTTCCCGCCCTGGTGGGTGCTGGCTACCCCGGCAACCAGCTGTACTTCGTCGACGGCAACCTCGCCGACTACAGCGCTGACTTCGAGCCGGGCCTGATCGAGGGCGCCAAGGGCACCCTCCCGGGTCTCGACATCTCGACGCTCGGCAACTTCCAGGACCGTCTGCTCGAGGTCGACCCTGACCTGACCGAGTTCAGCTACGCGGCGGAGTCGTACGACGCCGTCATCCTCCTCGCGCTCGCCGCTCTCGCGGCCGGCTCGACCGAGGGTGCCGACATGGCCTCGAAGCTGCAGGAAGTCTCGGGTGGCTCGGGTGGCGGCGAGAAGTGCGCCGACTTCGCGTCGTGCGCGGCGATCCTCGCCGACGGTGGTGTCATCGACTACGACGGCGCTTCCGGCCCGATCACCTTCGACGAGAACGGTGACCCGACCGAGGCCACGATCGGTATCTTCGAGTACCAGGCCGACAACACCTTCGTGCGCATCAACTAAGACACGCACGAGCGGTACAGCGAGGGGCCCCGGCATCACGCCGGGGCCCTTCCCCTTTTGCCCTCGCTCCTCTCCTCGGCCCGGCTCCTCGCTCCGCCCGGCCGCTCCGTCCCGCTCTGCTCGGAGCAACGACGGAGACAGCGGCGTTCCACCGCCTCCCCGCGCGATGGCCGCCCGTTCCATGCCCGCGTCTCCGTCGTTCGCGCGAGCCCGGGCGCAGAGCGACGAGGGCCCCGCCGAGCCGGATGGCTCTGCGGGGCCCTGTACGGCCGTCTGACGGGCTATTCCTGCCCGAGGGTGCCCAGGTACAGGCCGATCACCTTCGGGTCGTTCAGCAGCTCGCGGCCGGTGCCCGTGTAGGCGTCGGTGCCCTGGTCGAGCACGTAGCCGCGGTCGCAGATCTGCAGGCAGCGGCGGGCGTTCTGCTCGACCATGATCGTCGTCACGCCGGCCTTGTTGATCTCCTTGACGCGGAGGAAGGCCTCGTCCTGCCGCACGGGCGACAGGCCGGCGCTCGGCTCGTCGAGCAGGATCACCTCGGGGCTCATCATGAGCGCGCGGCTCATCGCCACCATCTGCCGTTCACCGCCCGACAGCGACCCGGCGCGCTGGCTGAGGCGCTTGCCGAGCTCGGGGAAGATCGAGATGACGAACTCGAGCCGGTGGTCGAGTTCCTTGGGCTTCTGGAAGAGGCCCATCTCGAGGTTCTCCTGGATGGTGAGGGTCGGGAAGACGTTGTTCGTCTGCGGCACGAAGCCGACACCCTTCGCCACCAGCTTGTTGGCCTTCATGTTGGTGATGTCGTCGCCGTACAGCGAGATCGTGCCCTCGCGCACCTTCACGAGGCCGAAGATGGCCTTGAGCAGCGTCGACTTGCCGGCACCGTTCGGGCCGATGATGCCGATCAGCTCGCCGTCGTGGGCCGTGAGCGAGCATCCGTTCAGGATGTTGATGCCCGGCAGGTAGCCGGCGGTGACATTGTCGACGTGGACGACGACCTTGCGGGTGTCGGTCACGGTCTCACTCCTTGCGTTCGTCGGCGTCGTCATCGGCCAGCTCCTTGATCGCGGTCATGACCCCGGTGTCGAGGTTGCCCAGGTCTTCGTCGTGGTGCGAGCCCAGGTAAGCGTCGATGACGGCGGGGTTGGCCATCACCTCGTGCGGGTCGCCCTCGGCGACCACGCGGCCCTCCGCCATCACGACCACCCAGTCGGCGATGTGGCGCACCATGTGCATGTCGTGCTCGACGAAGAGCACCGTCATGCCCTGGGTCTTCAGGTCGAGGATGTGGTCGAGCAGCGACTGCGTGAGGGCCGGGTTCACGCCGGCCATCGGCTCGTCGAGCATGACCAGGCTGGGCTCG
Organism: Microcella sp.; assembly: GCA_020216895.1. Classification (GTDB taxonomy): domain Bacteria; phylum Actinomycetota; class Actinomycetes; order Actinomycetales; family Microbacteriaceae; genus Microcella. Next base: position 4,728 of record JAIWOM010000051.1, on the reverse strand, counting down.
CTCATGAGGGCGCGCGCCATCTCGAGCAGCTTGCGCTGACCGCCGGAGAGGCTGGCCGCGTAGTCGTCCTTCTTCGCGTCGAGCTTGAAGCGGGTGAGCAGCTCGATCGCGCGCTCCTCGATCGCCTGCTCCTCCTTGCGCCAGAACCACGGGAAGAGGGCGCGGGCGAGGCTCTCGCCGCTCTGGCCCTTCGCGCCGAGCTTCATGTTGTCGAGCACGGTGAGCAGGCCCAGCGCCTTGGTGAGCTGGAAGGTGCGCACCTGGCCCTTGCGGGCCACCTTGAAGGCGGGGATGCCCGAGATGCCCTGACCGTCGAAGGTCCACTCGCCGGTGTCGGGCTTGTCGAAGCCCGTGAGCAGGTTGAACAGCGTGGTCTTGCCGGCGCCGTTCGGTCCGATCAGGGCGGTGATCGCACCGCGCGGAATCTCCAGGTGCTCGACCTGGACGGCCGTGAGGCCGCCGAAGGTGCGGGTGATGTTGTCGGCCACGATGATCGGGTCGACCTTCTTCACCCCGGGAGCCGGCTCGCCGATGTGCAGGCCGGTCGACTTGATGGGGGCGCCCTGGGCGCCGGCGCTACTTGACAAAGGCCAGCTCCTTCCTGTTCCCGAAGATTCCTTGCGGTCGATAGATGACGATCAACATGATCGCGACGCCGACCAGGATGAAGCGAAGCTGACCGGCCTGGACGTTCGACAGGAACGGCAGCCAGCCCACCTCGACCGCTCGGGCGATGAAGCCCGAGAAGAACGACAGCAGCACCCAGAAGATGACCGAGCCGATGATGGGGCCGAACACCGTCGCGGCACCGCCCAGGAGCAGGATCGCGTAGATGAAGAATGTCAGCGACGTCTGGTAGTTCGACGGCACGACCGCGCGCGGCAGGATGAAGATCATGCCAGCGAGAGCGCCGAAGACGCCGCCGATGACGAGCGACTGCATCTTGTAGAAGTAGACGTTCTTGCCGAGGGCGCGCACGGCATCCTCGTCCTCGCGGATGCCCTTGATCACGCGGCCCCACGGGCTCTTGAACAGGCGCCAGGTGATGAACGCGGCGAGGGCCACGAGGCTCCAGCCGAAGATGCGCACCCACCAGTCGTACGGGTTGTAGACCCACGGGCCGAACCCGATCAGGTCGTTCTCGCCGAAGAACAGCAGCAGCGGGTTGAGGGCCTCGAAGCCGCCCTTGTAGCCCTGCAGACCGTTCGCCGAGCCGGTGACCGGCTCGAAGGTGTTCGTCGTGAACAGCAGGCGCACGATCTCGGCCGCCGCGATGGTCACGATGGCGAGGTAGTCGGCGCGCAGCCGCAGGGTCGGGATTCCGAGGATGAGCGCGAAGACGATCGAGGCCACGACGCCCGTGAGGATCGCCGCCCAGACCGGCCAGTCGAAGGTGAGCGTCGCGATCGCGAAGCCGTAGGCCCCGAGCATCATGAAGCCCGCCTGACCGAAGTTCAGGAGGCCCGTGAAGCCGAAGTGGATCGCCAGGCCGAGGGCGGCCAGGGCGTATGCGGCCGTCGTCGGGGAGATGATCTCCTGCGCGGCGTTGGAGAAGAGAAGGATCCAGTCGATCATGGTCAGCCCCTAGCCGATTCGTTCTTTGCGTCCGAGGATGCCCTGAGGCCGCACCAGCAGCACCAGGATGAGGATCACCAGCGCTCCGACGTACTTCATGTCGGAGGGGATCACGAGCGTCGAGATCTCGACGAAGAGGCCCACGATCAGGGCGCCGACGAGGGCGCCGAAGGCCGTGCCGAGGCCGCCCAGCGTGACCGCGGCGAAGGTGAGCAGCAGGATCTGGAAGCCCATGTCCCAGCTCACACCCGGACGGAAGTAGGCCCAGAGGATGCCCGACAGGCCCGCGAGCGCGCCCGCCATGACCCACACGACGCGGATCACCCGGTCGACGTCGATGCCGCTCGCGGCCGCCAGCGCGGGGTTGTCGGAGACCGCGCGGGTCGCCTTGCCGATGCGGGTGCGCAGCAGGAAGTAGGCGACGCCGAGAAGCACGATGACGCTGATCGCCATGCTCGCGACATCCGTCCACGACAGGCCGAAGGCGCCGATCGAGAGCGTCGTGTCGGTGGCTCCCGGCAGCTGCTGGGTGTCGCCGCCGACGAACAGCTGGAAGATGTACCGCACGGCGAGCGAGAGGCCGATCGAGACGATCATCATCGGGATCAGGCCCACGCCCTTGCGGCGCAGCGGCTTCCAGAGCGCCGCGTCGTTGACGTAGCCGAGCCCGGCGCTGAGGATCAGCGCGATCGGGATCGCGATCCAGATCGGCCAGCCGAGCACGACGCCGAATAGCAGCGTCATCAGGCCGCCGAAGGTCACGAGCTCGGCGTGGGCGAAGTTGCTGAGGCCCGTGGTGCCGAAGACCAGCGAGAGTCCGATCGCGGCGAGCGCCAGCAGCAGACCGAAGTTGAGGCCGTTGAAGAGCCGCTCGACCACCTGGTCGAACAGGCTCACCGTGTTGCGCTCGCCCTGACCGATGAAGAAGTTCGCCACGGCGCTGCCCGACTGCCCGACGGTGATCTCGCGCACGTTCGGCGTCTCGTCCTCGGGGTCGATCACCGCGATGCCCTCGGGCAGCGTGTTCTCGTCGAGGGTGACGGTGAAGTCGCCCTTCTCGGGCACGCCGACCGCCCAGCGGCCATCCTCACCGCTCTCGACCTCGACGCGGAACCCGCCGCCCTCGACGACCAGCAGCACGTCGGCGAGCGGCTCATCGGCGAGCTCGACGAGGCCGCTGATCTTGAAGTCGTACTCATCGAGCCCGACCTCGTCCGCGGCGGCGGGAGCCGCCATCGAGAGACTGAGTGCGCTGACGATTCCGGCGAGGATCACGGCGGCGAATCGCCGCGGTGCTCGCCTGGTGAACGGTCTGCTAGCAGCGTGTGCCACGAAACCTCCAGGTCGTTTCGGGGGTCGAGAGCCAGGCTCTCGCGGGCCAGCAGGCCCTGGTCGTCGACGGTGACGATACGGACAGTCTGTTTCCGGGGGGTTTCCGGATCGGGCCGTCCGCCAAGCCATTATTGCCACGGAATACGTTTCGACCTAACCGGCTTAAGATGAGACACCGGAATCCAGCGCGGCATCCCGGGTCTCGCGACCCGCCGCACGCGGGAACGCTCACACATCACCCACGACCTCAGGGGAGCAGATGGACCAGCCCGATCCCTTCGGATTCATCGGACTCACGTACGACGACGTCATGCTCCTGCCGGCGCACACCGACGTCATCCCCAGCGAGGCCGACACGGCATCGCGGCTGACGCGCCGCATCCGGGTTCACGCGCCCCTGCTGTCGGCGGCCATGGACACCGTCACGGAGTCGCGCATGGCCATCGCCATGGCGCGCCAGGGCGGCCTCGGTGTCGTGCACCGCAACCTCTCGATCGACGACCAGGCCCTGCAGGTCGACAAGGTGAAGCGCTCCGAGTCGGGCATGATCACCAACCCCGTGACGACCACTCCCGACGCGACGGTCGCCGAGGTGGATGCTCTCTGCGGGCAGTTCCGCGTCTCCGGCCTGCCCGTGGTCGAGGGCGACGGCCGCCTCGTCGGCATCATCACCAACCGCGACATGCGCTTCGTCTCGCGCTTCGAGGCCGCGACCACCCGCGTGCGCGACGTCATGACTCCGGCGCCCCTCATCACCGGCCCGGTCGGCATCTCCCAGGAGGACGTGCTCGCCCTCTTCGCCCAGCACAAGATCGAGAAGCTGCCGCTCGTCGATGACGAAGGCCGGCTGCACGGCCTCATCACCGTCAAGGACTTCGACAAGAGCGAGCAGTACCCCAACGCGACGAAGGACGACGAGGGCCGCCTCCGCGTGGCTGCCGCCATCGGCTTCTTCGGCGACGCCTGGGACCGCGCGGGAGCCCTGCGCGACGCCGGTGTCGACGTCATCGTCGTCGACACGGCCAACGGCGACAGCCGCGGCGTGCTCGAGATCATCGCGCGCCTCAAGGGCGATCCCGCCTTCGCGCACATCGACGTCATCGGCGGCAACGTCGCGACGCGCTCTGGCGCGCAGGCGCTCGTGGATGCGGGTGCCGACGCCGTGAAGGTCGGCGTGGGCCCCGGCTCGATCTGCACCACCCGCGTCGTCGCGGGCGTGGGCGTGCCGCAGGTGACGGCCGTGTACGAGGCCTCGCTCGCGGCCCGCGCGGCCGGCGTTCCGGTGATCGCCGACGGCGGCCTGCAGTACTCAGGCGACATCGCCAAGGCGCTCGTCGCCGGTGCCGACACCGTCATGCTCGGCTCGCTGCTCGCCGGCACCGACGAGAGCCCGGGCGACCTGATCTTCGTCAACGGCAAGCAGTTCAAGTCGTACCGCGGCATGGGCTCGCTCGGCGCGCTGCAGACCCGCGGCACGAAGACCTCGTACTCGCGCGACCGCTACTTCCAGGCCGACGTGCCGAGCGACGAGCAGCTCATCGCCGAGGGCATCGAGGGCCAGGTGCCCTACCGCGGCCCGGTCGGCTCGGTCGTGTACCAGCTGCTCGGCGGCCTGCGGCAGTCCATGTTCTACACCGGCGCCCGCACCATCGACGAGCTCAAGGAGCGCGGCAAGTTCGTGCGCATCACCGCGGCGGGCCTCAAGGAGTCGCACCCGCACGACATCCAGATGGTCGTCGAGGCGCCCAACTACCGCCGGTAGGCGCCGCGCCCGAGCCCGGGCGGCTACGCGCCGGCCGGCAGCGTCGCGACGCGGGCCCC
>JAIWOM010000050.1 GCA_020216895.1 Microcella sp. | reverse complement strand
GGCCCCTCGGGCACGACGATGATGTCGTCGATCACGTCGCCGACCACCAGGGCGCGACGACCGATCACGGCGCCGGCTCCGTCAGACCCCGACCGCCGACACCGCGCATCGGGGTCAGGCCCGCGCCGCGCGGGCGGCCCACGCGGTGGCGATGCGGCCGGCCACGGTGACGTTGTTGCGCGCGAGGTCGAGGTTCACCTCGAGGCTGCGGCCATCGCTGAGCTCGACGATGCGGCCGAGCAGGAACGGCGTGACCGCCTTGCCGCGGATGCCCTGGGCCTCGGCCTCGGCGAACGCGGTCGCCAGCACGCGGTCGTGCTCGTCGCGCTGCCACGCCTTCTCGGCCGGGATCGGATTCGCCACCACGATGCCCTGCGTGTGACCGAGCGCGTCGTGCGCGGCCATGACGTCGGCGACCTGCTCCGGGCTGTCGACCGCCCAGTCGAGGGTGAAGTCGCTCTCGCGCAGCCAGAAACTCGGGAAGATCGTCGTGCCGAGGCCGACCACCGGCACCGAGTAGGTCTCGAGGCGCTCGAGGGTCGCCGCGATGTCGAGCACGCTCTTCACGCCCGCCGACACGACCGTGATCGGGGTGACGGCCAGCGTCGAGAGGTCGGCCGACTCGTCGAAGGTCTCGCTCGCACCGCGGTGCACGCCGCCGAGGCCGCCGGTCGCGAAGACCCGGATGCCCGCCTTGGCCGCGAGATGCGCGGTGGCCGCGACCGTGGTCGCGCCGCTCGCCGCGCGGGCCGCGAGGATCGGCAGGTCGCGCACGCTCGCCTTCGCGAGGTCCTCCTCCGCGATGCGGCGCACACCCTCGTCGTCGAGCCCGACGTGGGCGACGCCGTCCAGCACGGCGATCGTGGCGGGGGTGACCCCCTGGTCGCGCAGGATCGCCTCGAACTCGCGCGCGGCCTCGAGGTTGCGCGGCCGGGGCAGCCCGTGGCTGATGATCGTGGACTCGAGAGCGACGACGGGGCGGGCATCCGCGAGGGCGGAGGCGACCTCGTCGGAGAGGTGCAGGATAGTCACCGAGCCAGGCTAGCGCCCGCACGGTGCCGCCGCGGTGCGCCGATGCGCGCCCGGAGGGAGCACACCGCTCGGGCCCGGGAACGACGAAGCCCCCCGTCGGAGACGGGGGGCTGACCGCGCGCCCGAAGGGACTCGAACCCCTAACCTTCTGATCCGTAGTCAGATGCTCTATCCATTGAGCTACGGGCGCATGCTCGCCGAGGCGAACCGGATAAGCCTACCAGCAGTGCTGTGCGGCTCTTTCCGCGGAGACGGAGGGATTTGAACCCTCGGACCCCTAAACGGGGTCTCCACCTTAGCAGGGTGGTGCACTCGACCGGACTATGCGACGTCTCCTGATGCGCGCTCCACTATACCGGCAGCAGCCGGGGCGCGGGCACGCGCGATCCAGCCCCCCAGGGAGGGCGGTTCCTAGTTGTTCGCGCGAGAGCAGGTGAAGTCGGCGGCGGTCTGACCCTGGAGGCCCGACACCTTGTCGGGCTCCTCAGTCGGCCCGACGGGCGGCACCGTGGGCTCAGCCGTCGGCTCGGGCTCGACCTTGCCGTTCTTCGGCGGCCGCGGCTCCTCGGTGGGCGTCGCCTCCGGCGTCGGCTCCGCCGAGGGAGCGTTCGGGTTCAGGTTCGACCCGACGCCCGTGCTGTCGCCGTCGAGCGTGAACGGCTTGCCGGCCTTGATGCGGTCGAAGATCGCCGCGGCCTGGTCGCGCAGCGGCTCCACCTTGCCGAGGTAGGGCGGGGCCTGGCCGTAGCGCGTCGGGTACTGCACGAAGACGATGTTCTCCGTCGGGATGTCGCGGAGGGCCTGGGCCATCGACACCATCGCGTCCGGGGTGAGCGTACGGGAGAGCTGCATCGACGAACTGGCGACCTGCGCGAGTCCGTACAGCTTCGTGAAGTCGGTCAGCACGCCCTCGTTCTGCACCTTGCGGATGAGCGACGAGAGGTAGACCTGCTGCGAGCTGATACGGCCGAGGTCGCTGCCGTCACCGACGCCGTAGCGCGTGCGAAGGAACGCGAGCGCCTGGTAGCCCTCGACGGTGTAGTTGCCCGCCGCGGGGAACTTGAGGCCGGTGAGACGGTCGTTGATCGGGCCGTCGACGCAGACCTCGACGCCACCGACCGCCGACGACATGCGAGCGACCCCGGTGAACGAGATGGTGCCGGCGTACGGGATCGTCAGCCCGGTGAGGGCCTCGACGGTGAGGACGACGCAGCCCAGGCCTCCGTAGGAGTAGGCGACGTTGATGGGCTGCGCCGACATGGCGAACGAGCTCGTGCCATCGGGGCGCGGGCACGACGGGATCGGCACGACGAGGTCGCGCGGGAAGCTGATGGCGACAGCCGACTGCTTGTCCTCCGCCACGTGGACGAGGATGTTCACGTCGTTGAGCACCGATCCACCGCGATCGGCCGCGTCGCCCTGCTTGCCGTCGTTGTCGATGCCGACGAGCATGACGTTGAAGCCGCCCTCCCACTCACCGATGGTGGGGATGACGCGCTCCTCCTGACCCTCGGCCACGGCGAGGTCGACGTAGTCGATGTTCGCGTTGAGCTGGGCGACGGCGATCGCGCCGACCGAGACGGTGCTCACCATGACCACCGCGAGAGCGGCGGCGACGGTCGTCAGGATCGTCGTGATGGCGCGCGAACGGCGCTGCCGACCGTGACGGACGGCCGCCGTCGGAAGCGAGCGCGTCGCGCGATCGCGGACCGGCTCCGACATGGGTACCCCCTCAACATCGGGTGGTCACGAGCGGAGGGCGTGGGATTCGAACCCACGAGACATTGCTGCCCACCAGTTTTCAAGACTGGCTCCATCGGCCGCTCGGACAGCCCTCCTTGGACATCAGTCCTCCAGTCTAGCCGACGAGGCCTCACCGAGTCCGGATGGGGCGACTATGCGTTGCCCAAGAAGCCCCGATGAGCATCCGACAGGGCCGCACTCCCGAGCATCCGGTCAGACCGTCGCGAGGGCCTTCGCCAGTCCGTCGTCGGTGTCGCGCGCCGTCGACTCAGAGGCCACGGCGCGCACCTCCTCCGGCGCCTGCCCCATCGCGATGCCACGGCCACCCAGAGCCGCGGCCCAGGAGAGCATCTCAATGTCGTTGCGCCCGTCACCGATCGCGACGACGTCCTCGCCCGGGATGCCCAGGGCCGTGCGCACGCGCTCGAGCGCCGTCGACTTGTTCACGCCATCGGGCGCGATGTCGAGCCACGCCGTCCAGCCGACGTTGTAGCTGACCTGGTGAAGGCCCATAAGCTCGACCGCGGCGAGGAACTCGTCCATCGCGTGACCGGGCGAGATGACGACGACGCGCGTGGCCGGCTCGGCGCAGAGCTGCTCGAACGGCACCTCCTCGCTGACCGCGCCGAGCGCCCCGTCGGGGAACCAGCCGGTGTAGCGGTACAGGCCGGTCTCGTCCTCGACGGCGTAATTGGCGTGCGTGAGGTGCGGCCGGATGCTCGTGAGGACCTCGGTCGGGTCGAAGGTCTCGACGTGGTGACGCCGGTAGCCGGTCGGGGCGTCGGGGTCGCGCTTGAGGAGGATCGCGCCGTTCGAGGCGACGACATAGGCCGGGGTGATGTCGAGCCGATCGAGCACGGGCAGGGTCATGGCGACCGAGCGGCCGGTGGCGAGCATGACCTCGTGGCCGGCGTCACGCAGGCGGTGCACCTCGGCGAGCGCCGCGTCGGGCAGCGTGCCGTCCTCGTGCAGCACGGTGCCGTCGATGTCGAGGGCGATGAGCTTCGTGCCCGCCGGGCGCTGCGCTGTCAGGTCCTGCCCGGTCATCCCACGGGCTCCAGCACCTCGAGGCCGCGCAGGTAGGGGCGCAGCGGGGCGGGCACGACGACCGAGCCGTCGGCGCGCTGGTGCGTCTCGAGAAGGGCGACGAGCCAGCGGGTCGTGGCGAGCGTGCCGTTCAGGGTCGCGACCGGGGCGGTCTTGCCGCCCTCGCCCCGGAACCGCACGCCGAGACGCCGGGCCTGGAAGGTCGTGCAGTTGCTCGTGCTCGTCAGCTCGCGGTAGGCGCCCTGCGTCGGCACCCAGGCCTCGACGTCGAACTTGCGGGCGGCGCTCGAGCCGAGGTCGCCGGCGGCCGTGTCGATCACGCGGTAGGCGAGGCCCAGCGACTGCAGCATGCCCTCCTGCATCGCCAGCAGGCGCTCGTGCTCGGCTTCGGCGTCGTCGGGCGCGATGTAGCTGAACATCTCGAGCTTCTGGAACTGGTGCACCCGGATGATCCCGCGGGTGTCCTTGCCGTAGCTGCCGGCCTCGCGGCGGTAGCAGGTCGACCAGCCGGCGTACCGCAGCGGGCCGCCGCTCACGTCGACGATCTCGTCGGCGTGGTAGCCGGCGAGGGCGACCTCGCTCGTGCCCGTCAGGTAGAGCTCGTCATCGGGCAGGTAGTAGATCTCGTCGGCGTGCGCGCCGAGGAACCCAGTGCCGCGCATGACCTCCGGCTTGACGAGCGTCGGGGTGATCAGCGGGACGAACCCGGCCTCGAGGGCCGTGTCGAGGGCGTAGTTCATGAGCGCCAGCTCGAGGCGGGCGCCGACGCCCTTCAAGAAGTAGAAGCGCGCCCCCGAGACCTTCACGCCGCGCGGCATGTCGATCGCATCGAGCAGCTCGCCGAGCGCCAGATGGTCGCGCGGCTCGAAGTCGAAGACGGGCTTGTCGCCGACCTCGCGCAGGGTCACGAAGTCGTCCTCGCCGCCCTCCGGCACGCCGTCGATGATGACGTTCGGGATGCCCCCCGCGACCTCCTCGAAGCGCGCCTCGGCCTCGGTCGCCACGGCCTGAGCGGACTTCACGTCGGCAGCGAGCTGCTGCGCCTGGGCGACCAGAGCGGCCTTCTCCTCCTTCGGCGCGGCCGCGACGAGCTTGCCGTGGGCGTTCTGCTCGGCGCGCAGGGCCTCGAAGGCGGCGATGGCCTCGCGCCGGCGCCGGTCGGCCTCGATGGCGGCGTCGACGAGCTCCGCATCCGCTCGCCTCGCGCGCTGCGAGCGTCGGACGATGTCGGGATTCTCGCGCAGCAGCTGGGGGTCGATCACGCCTCTAGTCTGGCACGCGCACGGGCTGACGCCGGGGGCTCAGAAGGGGCGAGAGAGGGCGAGAGAACCTCGGCGCGCGCTGGGCGCGATGCTCTACCCTGGCGCCATGACCAGCCCCGGCGGCGCACCCGATCGCGCCCGTGCCGCGGTGATCGTCAACCCTGTGAAGGTCGACGAGACCGCTCTGCGTGCGGCGGTCGAGGCCGCCGAGCAGGAGGCCGGCTGGGCTCCGTCGCTCTGGCTCGAGACGAGCGTCGACGACCCCGGCCAGGGCCGGGCGCGCGAGGCCGTCGCGGCAGGTGCGACCGTCGTCATCGCGGCCGGCGGCGACGGCACCGTGCGGGCGGTCGCCGAGGGGATGCTCGACTCGGGCATCCCGCTCGCCCTCGTTCCGTCGGGCACGGGCAACCTGCTCGCGCGCAACCTCAGCCTGCCCATGGGCCGGATGGCCGAGTCGGTGAGCACCGCCTTCACCGGCGTCGACCACGCCATCGATGTGGGGCTCGCGGAGATCACCCGCGCGGGCGGGGCGCGCGAGCGGCACGCCTTCGTCGTCATGGTCGGCATCGGTCTCGACGCGAAGATGATCAGCGCGACCAACCCCGAGCTGAAGAGGCGCGTCGGCTGGCTCGCCTACGTCGAGGCGACCGCGCGCATCGTGCGCGACGTCGACGCCGTGCGCGTGCGGTACACCCTCGACGGCAGCCCGGAGCGGGCGACGACCGTGCACACCCTCCTCATCGGCAACTGCGGCACTCTGCCCGGCGGCGTGCTGCTGCTGCCCGAGGCCGCGATCGACGACGGCCTGCTCGACGTCGTCGCGATGCGCCCGCGCAACCTCTGGGGCTGGATGCGCGTCGGCTACGCGGTCGCGTGGGAGAACGGCGTGCTGCAGCGCACGAAGATGGGTCGCCGCATCATGGCCGCGGACAAGCGCGTGCGCGCCCTGCGCTACTTCCAGGGCCGGCGCATGACCCTGCGCTTTGACCGCGCCGAGGAGTTCGAGATCGACGGTGAGGCCATGGGCGAGGTCACGGCGATCGCGGTGCGGGTCGCCCCGGCCGCGCTCGTGGTGCGGGTGCCGCGCGGGGCGTAGGGGCAGGTCCTATTCGCCGACCTCGGGCTCGCCGCTCAGGATCGCGCGCAGCCAGTCGCGGGCATCCGTGAAGACCTCGTCGCCGTACTGCGAGACCACCTCGATCTGGCGGGCGTCGGCGCGCGGGTAGGAGCCGAGGAAGACAACGTTGGGGCTGAAGCGGCGCAGGCCGAGCAGGGCGTCGGCGACGCGCTCGTCGTGCACGTGCCCATCGAGGTCGATGACGAAGCGGTAGCGGCCGAGGGCATCCCCGATGGGGCGCGACTCGATGAGGCTCATGTTGACGCCACGGGTGGCGAACTGCTCGAGCATCTCGAGCAGGCGCCCGGGGGCGTCGTCGGGCAGCTCGGCGATGATGCTGGTCTTGTCGGCGCCGGTGCGCGGCGGGATCGCGCGGCTGCGGCTCACGAGCACGAAGCGGGTCACGGCGTTCGCGTTGTCGCCGATGCCGGTCGCGAGCTCGTCGAGGTCGTGCAGGGTCGTGATGCCCGCGGGGGCGATGGCCGCCTGAGCGACCGACGCGGGCTCGAGCAGGCTGAGCGGGGCGGCGACGTTCGACGCGGCGGGCAGGTGGCCGTGGGTGGGCAGCGCGCTCTCGAGGTAGCGCCGGCACTGCGCGTAGGCGACGGGATGCGCCGCCACCACCCGCACGTCGGCGAGGGTCACCCCGCGCGGCGCGACCAGGCTGAAGGTGACCGGAACGAGGTACTCCCCCACGATGCGCAGACCCGGGATCGTCGCGAGCGCGTCCTGGGTGGCACTCACCCCGCCCTCGACGGAGTTCTCGACCGCGATCATCGCCGCGACGCTGCGGCCGGCGACCACGTCGTCGAGGGCCTCCCCGACGTTGCTGACCGAGCGCCACTCGGCGCCGGCGGCCTCGGGCACCTGCCCGAGGGCCTGCCAGGTGAAGGTTCCGGCCGGACCCAGGTAGCTGTAGGCCGGGGTCGGGGCAGGCTGACTCGTCACGCTCGGCAGTCTACGGGCGCGCATCCCCCCTCGGACGAACGACGGAGACGAGCCCGTTCCACACGAGCGAACCGCCCTAGTCGGGCTGTTCCACACGGTGTCTCCGTCGTTGCTCCGAAGTGCGGTGGTTGGATGGGCGCATGAGCCGCGCCGGTACCCCTGCCCAGCCGAACGACCTGATCGATGTCGACGCGCTGCTGGGCGCGTACGCCGACCGGGTGCCCGACCTCGACGACCCCGCCCAGCGCGTGGTGTTCGGCACGAGCGGCCACCGCGGCTCGAGCCTCGACGGCGCCTTCACCGACACCCACATCGCCGCGATCACGCAGGCGATCGTCGAGTACCGGGCGAGCCAGGGCATCGGCGGACCGCTGTTCATCGGCGCCGACACCCACGCGCTCAGCGCCCCCGCGCTGCAGACCGCGCTCGAGGTGCTCGCGGCGAACGGCGTGACGGCGCTCGTCGACGCGAACGACAACTGGGTGCCGACGCCGGCGCTGAGCCACGCGATCATCCGCTACAACGCCGGGCACGTGACGGGCGGCGTGCCGACCGCGGCCGCGCGCGCCGACGGCATCGTCATCACGCCGAGCCACAACCCGCCCCGCGACGGCGGCTTCAAGTACAACCCGCCGCACGGCGGCCCTGCCGACAGCGACGCCACCGGCTGGATCGCCGACCGCGCCAACGCCCTCATCGCGGGCGGCAACCGCGAGGTGCGGCGGGATGCGCGGCCCGCGCCCGAGCGGTACGACTACCGCGAGCACTACGTCGCCGACCTCGCGAGCATCCTGAACCTCGACGCGGTGCGGGCCAGCGGACTGCGCCTGGGCGCCGACCCGCTCGGCGGGGCGAGCGTCAGCTACTGGGCGCTCATCGCCGAGCGGTACGGCCTCGACCTGACCGTCGTGAACCCGAGCGTCGACCCGCGCTGGGCGTTCATGACGCTCGACTGGGACGAGAGGATCCGCATGGATCCCTCGAGCCCGAGCGCCATGGCGAGCGTCGTCGCCCGCCGCCACGACTTCGACCTGCTCACCGGCAACGACGCCGACGCCGACCGGCACGGCATCGTCACGCCCGACGCCGGGCTCATGAACCCCAATCACTACCTCGCGGTCGCGATCGACTACCTCTACCGGCACCGCCCCGACTGGCGCCCGGACGCCGCGATCGGCAAGACCCTCGTCTCGTCGACGATGATCGACCACGTCGCCGCCTCGCTCGGTCGCCGGCTGTGGGAGGTGCCGGTCGGCTTCAAGTGGTTCGTGCCGGGTCTCATCGACGGCTCCGTCGCGTTCGGCGGCGAGGAGAGCGCGGGCGCGAGCTTCGTGCGGCGCGACGGCACCGCGTGGACGACCGACAAGGACGGCATCCTGCTCGCCCTGCTGGCCGCCGAGATCACCGCGGTCACCGGCCGCACCCCGTCCGCTCTGTACGCGGACCTCACGAGCCGCTTCGGCGCGCCCGTCTACGAGCGGGTGGATGCTACCGCCACCCCCGCGCAGAAGTCCGCGTTGAGCAAGCTCGACGGCGCCGCCATCACGGCCGACACCCTCGCGGGCGACCCCATCACGGCCCGCCTCAGCGCGGCGCCGGGCAACGGCGCGGGCATCGGCGGCGTCAAGGTCGTCACCGAGCGCGCCTGGTTCGCCGCCCGCCCGAGCGGCACCGAGAACGTCTACAAGATCTACGCCGAGTCGTTCGTCGACGAGGCGCACCTGCGCCGCGTGCAGGCCGAGGCGAAGGAGATCGTCGATGCCGCGCTC
>JAIWOM010000049.1 GCA_020216895.1 Microcella sp. | reverse complement strand
GCTCGTGCACGGGGGAGCCGCCGACCGCACGGCCGTCCGCGCGGCCCTCGAGCTGTACGACGTCGACGAGCAGGGCCTCGACCGCCTCGACCGCGCCGTGCTCTCCGCGGTGGTCGAGCGCTTCGATGGGGGGCCGGTCGGGCTCTCCACCCTCGCCGTGTCGGTGGGGGAGGAGGCCGAGACCATCGAGGCCGTGGTGGAGCCGTTCCTCGTGCGCTCGGGCCTGCTGTCGCGCACGCCGCGCGGTCGGGTCGCGACGGCGCGCGCCTGGCAGCACCTGGGCCTCGCGCCCCGGACGACCGTGGGCGATGACCTATAGTTGTCGCTGGCCCTCGGCCGTGCATCCGCACGCCGTCCGGCGCTGATCCCGGCGCCACGCCGCGAACGTCCCGAAAGGCACTCCTCCCATGGATCCGTTGACCATCGTCATGCTGGGCATCCTCGGCCTGCTCATCTTCTTCATGTTCCGCAATTCGCGGAAGCGGAAGCAGGAGATGGAGGAGCTGCAGCTCAAGATGGTGCCCGGTGCCGAGGTCATGACGAACTTCGGCCTGTTCGGAACGCTCGTCGAGCTCGACGAGGAGAACAACGTCGCCACGATCGAGACGAGCCCCGGCAGCACCGTGCGCGTGCACCGGCAGACCCTCGCCCGTGTCATCGAGGAGGAGACGCCGGCCGAGGACGCCGAGGACGCGTCCGTCGAGGAGGCTCCCCAGCTGAACACCTCGAGCCTCGACGCCCCGGCCGAGAAGCCGAAGCGCACCAAGAAGTCCGAGAGCTAGTCCGACTGCTCCCTGCGCCGGTGCGCCGCTCTGCGGCGCGCCCGCCACCGCCCTGGCAGAAATGAGTTCCTGACGTGGTCAGAAGCACCCCCGAGCGCAAGGCCATCCGCTCCCTCGTCTGGCTGCTCGTCATCATCATCGCCCTCATCGCGGCGAACGGTGCGAGCGTGCTGTTCAACAACGGGCAGTGGACGCCCAAGCTCGCCCTCGACCTCGAGGGCGGCACGCAGATCACCCTGAGCCCCCAGCTCTCCAGCGGTGAGACGGTGACCCCCGAGCAGCTCGAGCGCGCGGTGGCGATCATCCGTCAGCGCGTCGACGCCTCGGGCGTCAGCGAGGCCGAGATCACCACGCAGGGCAACCAGAACATCGTCGTGTCGATCCCGGGCGAGCCCGACGAGGCGACGCGCGAGCGCATCCAGAGCTCGGCCAAGCTCGAGTTCCGCCCGGTGCTGCTGGCCGACCTGCCCTCGGCCTCGTCGGTCGGCGAGGACGACGGCACCGATCCGTCGACCGACCCCAGTGCTCCGCCCAGCGCCGACCCCTCGGCCTCGCCGAGCGCCGAGCCCTCCGTCGACCCGAGCGCGGCACCCTCGCCGAGCGCCTCGCCCACCGACGCGAGCGACCTGGCCTGGATCACGCCCGCGCTGCAGGAGCAGTTCGACGCCTTCGACTGCTCGGAGCTCGCGCAGGTCGGCGCGAACGTCGCGCCCGTCGACGAGCCCCTCATCACCTGCGAGCAGGACGGCTCGATCAAGTACATCCTCGGCCCGGTCGAGGTCGCGGGCGAGCGCATCGCGGATGCCCGCGCCGGCCTCATCGCGTCGCAGACCGGTGTCACCACGAACGAGTGGGGCGTCTTCATCGAGTTCGACGCGGACGGCACCGCGCAGTTCCGCGCCGTGACCGAGCGGCTCATCACGCTGACCGGCGTGCAGAACCAGTTCGCGATCGTGCTCGACGGCGCTGTCATCAGCGCCCCGCGCACCCTCAGCGCGATCACCGACGGCCGCCCGCAGATCAGCGGCAACTTCACCGAGGAGAGCGCCCTCACGCTCGCCGATCAGCTGAAGTTCGGTGCCCTCCCGATCGGCTTCGAGATCCAGTCGAGCGAGAACATCAGCGCCACCCTGGGTGTCTCGCAGCTGCAGAGCGGCATCATCGCCGGCATCATCGGCCTGATCCTGGTCGGGCTCTACTCGTTCCTGCAGTACCGCGCCCTCGGCGGGGTGGTGCTCGCCTCGCTCGTCGTCTCGGCGGTCATCACCTACCTGATCATCACCTACCTCTCGAACCAGCAGGGCTTCCGTCTCTCGCTCGCGGGTGTCGCCGGTCTGGTGATCTCGATCGGCGTCATCGCGGACTCGTTCATCGTCTACTTCGAGCGCATCCGCGACGAGCTGCGCGACGGCCGTCGCGTCGACGGCGCCGTGGAGGCGGGCTGGAAGCGCGCCTGGCGCACGATCCTCATCAGCGACGTGATCAACTTCATCGCCGCGATCGTGCTGTTCATCCTCGCGGTCGGCAACGTGCGCGGCTTCGCGTTCACGCTCGGAATCACGACGATCGTCGACATCATCGTCGTCGCCCTGTTCACCCACCCGATGATGCAGCTGCTGGCCCGCACGCAGTTCTTCGGCGGCGGCCATCCGCTGAGCGGGCTGGACCCGAAGGCCCTCGGCGCCGTGTACCGCGGCCGTGCCCAGTTCCGGGCTCCCGTCGGTGTGACGAGCACCAAGGTCGCCAGCAGCAGCAAGGAGGCGCAGAAGCGTCAGACGATCGCGGAGCGCAAGGCCGCCGAGGCGGCCGGCGAAGGGAAGGACGAGCGATGAGCAGGCTCACCCAGTTCGGCAACGACCTCTACACCGGCGAGCGCTCGTTCGACTTCGTCGGGCGCCGGCGGACCTGGTACGTGATCGCCGCCGTCTTCATCATCCTCGCCATCGGCCTCACCGCCCTCCGCGGAGGCTTCGTCTTCGGCATCGAGTTCCGCGGCGGTTCCGAGTTCCGCGTGCAGAGCACCTCCGCCGTCGAGCAGGGAACCGCGGCGGCGACGGCGATCGCGGACGATGCCGTCTCGGCGGTCGTCCCGGGGTCCAACCCCCGCGTGTCGATCGTCGGCGGCGACTCCGTGCGTGTTCAGACCGAGCAGCTGACGCCCGCCCAGACCGATGACGTCCGGGCCGCGCTCGCAGAGGCCTACGGTGTGCCGGTCTCCGACGTCAGCGCCTCGTTCATCGGCGCGAGCTGGGGGGCGGACATCACCCGTCAGGCGCTCATCGCGCTCGTCGTCTTCCTCCTGCTCGCGAGCCTCGTCCTGGCGGTCTACTTCCGCACCTGGAAGATGTCGGTCGCCGCGCTCATCGCCCTGTTCCACGACCTCGTGGTGACGGCCGGCGTCTACGGCGTGCTCGGGCTCGAGATCACGCCGGCAGCGGTCATCGGGTTCCTGACGATCCTCGGCTACTCGCTCTACGACACGGTGGTCGTGTTCGACAAGGTGCGCGAGAACACCAGCGAGGACGGCGTGGAGTCGCGCCGCACCTTCGCCCAGTCGGTCAACCTCGCGGTGAACCAGACCCTCGTGCGCTCGATCAACACCTCGATCGTCGCCGTGCTGCCGACCGCGTCGATCCTGCTCATCGGGTCGGTGCTCCTGGGTGCGGGAACGCTGCGCGACATCGCGCTTGCCCTCACCGTCGGCACGATCGTAGGCACTTACTCCTCGATCTTCCTCGCGGCGCCGCTCTACGTGCACCTGCGGCAGAACGAGCCGGAGGTCAAGAAGCAGGGAACCCGCACGCGGGCTCCGCGCCCCGAGTCGGGGGCCGTGCGCTGAGTCGCCACGACGCTGCGCCGCGAGGCGGCTGAGCGCGAGCATCCGCATCGCCGTCGAGCCGTAGAATCGAGGCGGAGGCGCGGATGACCGACACGACGCAGCAAAGCTCGGCGTCGTTGCGCGCGCTCCTGCCCCGGATCTTCTCGCGGTCGCAGACTGGCGGTGCGCTCGAGAACCTCATCCGCACGCTCCGCACGCATCACCCCAAATCTGATGTCGGCCTCATCGAGCGGGCCTACCAGGTCGCGGAGCGCGCCCACGAGGGGCAGAAGCGCAAGAGTGGTGAGCCGTACATCACCCACCCGCTCGCCGTCGCGCAGATCCTCGCCGATCTCGGCATCGGAGCGAAGACGATCGCCGCCGCGCTGCTCCACGACACGGTCGAGGACACCACGTACAGCCTCGATGAGCTGCGCCGCGACTTCGGCGACGAGATCGCCATGCTCGTCGACGGGGTGACCAAGCTCGACAAGGTCAAGTACGGCGACAGCGCGCAGGCCGAGACCGTCCGGAAGATGATCGTCGCGATGTCGAAGGACATCCGTGTGCTGATCGTCAAGCTCGCGGATCGCCTCCACAACGCCCGCACCTGGGGGTTCGTCGAGGGGGACTCCGCGCGGCGCAAGGCCCAGGAGACGCTGGAGATCTACACGCCGCTCGCGCACCGGCTGGGCATCCAGACCATCAAGTGGGAGCTCGAGGACCTCTCGTTCGCGGTTCTGCACCCGAAGATCTATGTCGAGATCGAGAGCCTGGTGCGCAACCGCACGCCCGAGCGCGAGGCCTTCGTGCAGCAGGTCATCGACGCGGTCAAGGACGACCTCCGGCAGGCCCGCATCAAGGCCGAGATCAAGGGCCGGCCGAAGCAGTACTACTCGATCTACCAGAAGATGGTGCACCGAGGTCGCGACTTCGACGAGATCTACGACCTCACCGGCGTCCGGATCCTCGTGAACAGCATCCGCGACTGCTACGCAGTGCTCGGCGCCGTGCACGCGCGGTGGAACCCCATGCCGGGCCGCTTCAAGGACTACATCGCGACCCCGAAGTTCAACCTGTACCAGTCGCTGCACACCACGGTCTACGGCCCCGGCGGCCGGCCGGTCGAGCTGCAGATCCGCACGCACGAGATGCACCAGCGGGCCGAGTTCGGTGTGGCCGCGCACTGGAAATACAAGGAGCGGATGGCGGGCTCCGCGCGCGGTGAGGCGGGCATCGAGCGCTCCGACACCGACATGGCCTGGCTCGCGCACATCTCCGACTGGCAGGCCGAGACCAGCGACCCCACCGAGTTCCTCGACAACCTCCGCTACGAGATCGGCGCGAAGGAGGTCTATGTCTTCACCCCGCAGGGCAAGGTCATCGGCCTGCCCGGCGGGGCGACCCCGGTCGACTTCGCGTACGCCGTTCACACCGAGGTCGGCCACCGCACGATGGGGGCGAAGGTCAACGGGCGGCTCGTGCCGCTCGACACCCCGCTCAGCAGCGGCGACTCCGTCGAGGTCTTCACCTCGAAGAACCCGGATGCGGGCCCGAGCCAGGACTGGCTGAACTTCGTCACCAGCACCCGGGCGCGCTCGAAGATCCGTCAGTGGTTCACGAAGGAGCGGCGCGACGAGGCGATCGAGCAGGGCAAGGATGCGATCGCCCGCGCGATGCGGAAGCAGAACCTGCCCCTGCAGCGCCTGATGACGCAAGATTCGGTGGCGCACGTCGCCGCCCAGCTGCGGTACGAGACGGTGGATGCCCTCTATGCCGCGGTCGGCGAGGGCCACGTCTCGACCCAGTCGGTGATCGAGAAGATCCTCGCGGCACTGCACGTCGAGGCGGAGAGCGACGACGAGCCGTTCAGCGTTCCCACGCGCGGCCGCACGCCGGTGCGGACGAGCGACTCGGGTGTGCTCGTGCGGGGTGCGCCCGACATCCTCGTCAAGCTCGCGAAGTGCTGCACGCCGGTGCCCGGTGACGGCATCGTCGGCTTCATCACGCGGGGTCAGGGCGTCAGTGTGCACCGGGCCGACTGCAGCAACGTCCAGTCGCTCCTGAACGAGCCCGACCGGATGATCGAGGTCGAGTGGGCGCCCACGTCGAAGAGCGTGTTCCTCGTGCAGATCCAGGTGGAGGCGCTCGACCGCAGCGGCTTGCTGAGCGATGTCACCCGGGTGCTCTCCGAGCACCACGTGAACATCCTGTCGGCGAGCGTCAACACGTCGAAGGAGCGCCTCGCCCTGAGCCGCTTCGTCTTCGAGATGGGTGATGTCACCCACCTCGACCGCGTGCTGAACGCCGTCCGCCGCATCGACGCCGTCTACGACGTCTATCGCGTCAGCAACGGCTGAGCAGAGCCGCCCGGGCGGCCGCCTCGGTGAGGCGCTGGCGCGCCGTGCGCACGAACGACAGCCGTGCCCGTCTCTCGAGGCCGGCGAGGGCGGTGGCGAGCGGGATGCCCGACTCCCGCAGCCCCTGCGCGAGCAGGTCCACCGTGTCGGACTCTGTGCCGTGCCGCGCGAGGTCGACGAGGGTGCGCAGGGGCGTCGTCACCCGCACGCCGTCGAGGAGGCGGTGCTCATCGTCGTCGATGACCGCTTCGCGGGCGCCGAGCCGGCGGCGCTGGGTCGACGGGATGCGGGCGGCGATCGACACGCAGGTCCGCAGGCTCCCCGGGGCGGAGCACCAGCCCCACACCCAGCCTGCAGTGCGGTCGGCGACGATCACGCGCGGGTCGGCGATCGTCGACGCGAGCGTGCGGGCGCGATCGCTCGCCGTCACGGGCAGGTCGAGCGGCGCGAAGCCCTCGCCGAGGGGCACGAGCTCGCCATCCAGCACGGCACTGCGCAGCTCCACGGGGCTGAGGTGCGCGAGCAGGGTGGAGGCGCCTCGGGGAGCGGATGCCGTCGTCATGCGCGGCAGTGTGCACGCCCTGGGGGCGCCACGACACCGGCCACGGCATTTTGTGGAGAACGCCGAGCCGACGCCCTCGGCGACGGGCGTTCAGCGATCGATGATCACCGGTCGACGGCGCTCAGCCAGGCGCGACGCGCCTCCAGAGCCTCGGTGATCTCGGCGATCTTTCGAGCATCCTTGGCGGCGGTGGCGGCGGCGAGGTCGGCCTCGAGGCCCGCGATCGCCTGCTCCAGCTGGGCGGCCAGACCCTCCGAGCGAGCCTTCTTCTCGGGGTCGGTCCGGTTCCAGTGGTCCTCCTCGAGCTTCTTCACGGCGAGCTCGATCTGACGGAGGCGGTCCTCGACGACGCGTACCTGGTCGCGCGGCACCTTGCCCGCGGCCTCCCAGCGGCGCTGGATGCTCGACAGCGTGCTGCGCGCCTGGACGCGGTCGGTCGCGGTGAGCAGCGGAGCGGCCTCATCGAGGAGCGCGAGCTTCACCTGCAGGTTGCCGGCGTACTCCTCGTTCTCGCGGGCGTCGACCTCGGCCTTCGCCGCGTAGAGGGCGTCGCCGGCGGCCTTGAACTGCTCCCAGAGGGCGTCGTCGATCTTCTTGCCCGCGCGACCCGCAGTCTTCCACTCGTCGAGCAGACGGCGGTAGGCGGGGATTCCCGCGGGCCCCTGCGGAGCGAGCGCGACGGCCTTCTCGACGAGCGCCTGCTTCCGGGCGCGGACCTCCTTGTGCTCCGCGTCCAGACCGGCGAAGTAGGAGCGGCGGTGACCGTCGACGGTCGAGCGCGCGGCGCGGAAGCGCTTCCACAGGTCATCGGCCTGCTTCTTGGGGATGCGCGGACCGCTCTGCTGGTGGTCCTTCCAGCGGGTGAACAGCGCGTCGACGTCGGCCGTTGCCTTCTTCCACTGGATGCTCTGCGGGTCCTTGGCGGCGAGCGCCTCAGCGGCCTCGACGATCGCGACGCGCTCGGCGATCGCGGCCTCGGTCGCGGCGGCGGCCTCGGCCTGCTGCGCCTCCGTGAGCTTCTCGACGGTGGTCGACAACGCGGCGACCCGGGTGCGCAGTGCCTCCAGGTCGCCCACGGCGGCGGCGGTCTCGAGGGCCTCGGTGAGAGCCGTCACGGTCTTGGCGACGTCGGCGGCCGGCGCACCGGCGCGGGCGCGCTGCTCGAGCAGCCGCACCTGCCCCTCGAGCTCGGTGTACTTGCGGGTGAAGTAGGCCAGGGCCTCCTCCGGGGTGCCGTCGGGGTACTGCCCGACGGCCCGCTCGGCCCCGCGGTCGGTGACGTACACGGTGCCGGTCTCGTCGACCCGGCCCCAGGTGCTCTCGTTCGCTGACACGTCTGCTACATCCTCATCGAGTGGGCGCGCGCGGCGTCATCCGCGCGGTTGTTCAGCATATGGCACGGCCCGAGCGCCGACCCCGGGGAGGGGGCGAGCCGGGCCCGATCGCTACTCGATCGTGATGCCGGTGATCGTCGTGGCGACGGCCGGCGGGCCGTCGGGCGCACCGCCGTCGACGCCCGCGGCGACGACCTCGGTCACGAGGGCGTCGAGCCCGGCGGTCACCCGACCGATGACGGTGTAGCCGCCGGCGGCATCGCTGGGGATCGTCGACTCGTCGTACACGATGAAGAACTGGCTGCCCATGCTCAAGCCGTCGCCGCTCTGGCGGGCCATCGCGATGACGCCCGTGGCGTACACGTCGTCGAGCGGCGGGTTCTCGATCGGGCCGAACCGGTAGTCCGGGCCGCCGGTGCCGTCGCCGTTCGGGTCGCCGCACTGCAGCACGAAGATGCCCTGGGTGGTGAGGCGGTGGCAGGTGAGGCCGTCGTAGAAGCCATCCTGCACGAGGGAGACGAACGAGGCCACGGCCTGCGGGGCGGCGAGCCCGTCGAGCTCGTAGTCGAGGGCGATCGACTCGTTGATCGTCATGGTGCCCGTCCAGGTGCGGAACTCGCTCAGGGCGGCATCGGGCGCCGTGGCGGGAGTCTCGCTGGGCACCGGCGTCGCGCTCGCCACGGGCTCGGGAGCACCGGGACCACTCGTGAAGTAGACGATCTGCGCGGTGGTCGCGAGCGCGGCGACGACGACGAGCGCGACGATGGCGACGAGGTTGTCGCGCTTGCGTCGAGCGGTGGCCGTCTCGTGCACCGTCTGGCGCGCCTGGTAGCGGCGCAGGCGCTCCTGGGCCTCGCGGGAGTTGGCCGATCCGGCTGCCACGGGTCCTCCAAGTGATGTCGCGGGATGCGCGGTGCTGACCGCGCCGCAGTGAACTCTAGTCGAGGCGTCCGCGGCCCGCCGTGCGGCGCCGGGGCACCGAACCGGGTGCCCCGGGGTGGCGGCTAGCCTGGGGGCATGGATGCTGCTCCGGGGCTCGGCTCGGCCGCCGTGCCGCTCGCGGTGCGGATGCGGCCCACCCGGCTCG
>JAIWOM010000048.1 GCA_020216895.1 Microcella sp. | reverse complement strand
GAGGCGTCCGTGCCGGTTGGCGAGGCCGGCCAGCCAGACCGGGGCGGGATCGCCGTCGAAGCGGCGCTTCACGACCGCGTCGCCGACCGCGTAGATCGCGGGGTCGGAGGTGCGCTGGAACTCGTCGACGATGATGTGCCCGCGCGCGTCGAGGGCGATGCCCGCATCGCGCGCGATCGCGCTGTCGGCGCGCACCCCGACCGAGAGCACGACGAGGTCGGCGGGCAGCGTGCGGCCGCCGTCGAGCACCACGTGGTCGTCGCCGATGCCGGCGAGCGTCGTGCTGAGATGCAGCTCGACCCCGTTGGCCCGCAGGCGCTGCGCGATCGTGTGCGCCATCTCGATGTCGAAGGGCCGGAGCACGTGCGGCATCGACTGCACGACGGCGACCTCGAGGCCACGGTGGCGGAGGTTCTCGGCCAGCTCGAGGCCGATGAAGCCGGCCCCGGCGATGACGGCGCGGCGGGCATCCTGCGCGGCCGCGATGATGCGGTCCATGTCGGCGATGTCGCGCAGAGTGAGGCCGCGCTCGATTCCGGGGATATCGGGACGGACCGGCGCGGCGCCGGGGCTGAGGATGAGGGCGTCGTAGCCGATCGCCTCCTCGGCGCCGGTGGTGAGGTCGCGCACGAGCACGGTGCGGGCATCCCGATCGATGGCGACGGCCTCGGTGCGCACGCGCACGTCGAGGGCGAAGCGTGCGCCGAGCGAGGCCGGGGTCTGCAGGATGAGCGCCTCGCGATCGGGGATGACGCCGCCAACGTGGTACGGCAGGCCGCAGTTGGCGAACGAGACGTGCTCGCCGCGCTCGAGGACGATGATGCGGGCGGCCTCGTCGAGGCGGCGGAGGCGGGTGGCGGCCGACATGCCGCCGGCGACACCACCCACGATGACGTACGTGCGGGAGGGGCTCATGCTTCGAGATTATACCCCCGGGGGTATTTTGTCCACGCCTCCCAGCGGTCTCCCGAATCCCGTTCAGCGTCGTGTGGGAGGGTGCAGTCATGCCCCGCCCCGCCCTCCTCGAGCGCACTCGCGGCCGGATCCTCGTCATGTTCTCCGGCGATCCGCAGGGCACCCCCGACTGGGTGCGCGCCCTCGAGACCGGGGACGACGAAGGGTACTTCGGCCCCGGCTCCGCCGTCTGGGAGGTGCACGCGGGGATCCCGACGGTCGTGGCGGGCATCCGCGCCCTGCTCATGCAGACCCTGCACCCGGGAGCGATGGCCGGGGTCTACGACCACTCGCGCTACCGGGAGGATCCGCTCGGTCGCCTCGCCGGCACCGTGCGCTGGGTGCTCACGACCTCGTTCGCCGATCGCGCGCAGGCCGAGGCCGCCTGCGCGTGGGTGACCCGGCTGCACGGCAGGGTGCGGGGCACCTACGCGGGCGTCGATGGCGCCCCGGTCGCCTACGCGGCCGACGATGCCGACCTCATCGGCTGGGTGCACTGCGTCTTCGCCGACGCCTTCATCGGCAGCCACGAGACCTGGGGCGGGCCGGTTCCCGGCGGCTCCGACCAGTACGTGCGCGAGTGGGCGCGCGCCGGCGAGCTGATGGGCATGGCCGACCCGCCGCGCAGCCGTGCCGAGCTCGACGCCGCGATCGCGTCGTACCTGCCCGTGCTGCGGCGCGACGAGCGGGTCGACGAGGCCGTGCGCTGGCTCCGCAACCCGCCGCTCGGCCGCGGGGTCGGGCCCGCGTACCGCATCCTGTTCGCCGGTGCCGTCGCCTCGCTGCCCGACCAGTACCGAACGCTGCTCGGCCTCCGACGCCCCCGCTGGCCCGCGATCGCCCTCACCGGCCTCGCCCTGCGCTGGATGCGGTTGCTCCTGGGTCGCGAATCCTCGACCGTGCACTACACGCGCCGGAGGCTCGCTCGGCTGGAGGCCGTGCGGTCGCCCTAGAACGGCTGGTCGACCGGAAGGCCCGTCCGTAGCTCGGCTGGCAGATGACCGAGGTCGTTGTGGGCGACGAGCACGGGCGGCTTCGCGCTGCGCACCCGGATGATCGTCAGACCGCAGTTCGCCTGGTTGATGCCCATCCACCGCCAGGCAGGCGCCCCGAACACCTCGCGGACGAACCAGGCGATCACGAAGTTGTGGGTGATGAGCAGGTCGTGGCGGTCCTCCCGCGAGTGCGAGAGCCACTCCGCGGTCGCGTCGGCCATCTGCGCCTCCCCCGCCGCGATCTCCTCGGGCGTGATGCCGCCGTAGAAGGGCTCGAACACCGCGGGCATGTCGGGGGTCGGGCCGGAGGGGATGCAGTCCATCAGCAACGCCGAGGGCTCCGGCTCGATGGAGGGCATGTACTCGGTCATGAGCCGGGCGGTCTCGACGGCGCGCTGCAGGGGCGAGGTACGGACGCTCGCGAACGGCACGCCGCTCAATCGCTCGGCGATCGCGCGGGCCTGGCGCTGCCCCCGGCCGCTGAGCGGACCGTCGGGTAGACCGTGCTCCGCATCCAGCTGCTCGCCATGCCGGACCAGATAGACGTACCGCGACACGACGCCACGCTCCCCTCAACCGTGTCGAGCCTAGGCCATGGCCGACACGCGAACGGGGTACAGGCAAAGGACAGACAGGGCTGTCTGTCCCCTGCTAGAGTGCCGATCATCGGATGCTTCGCCCCCGACCCGAGGGAACCGAGCGCCGCGGACCAGCCGGAGCCCTGCGTGACACTCCCCGCCCCCGCCGAGACCCCTCGCCGCATGCCCCCCGCCAAGAAGCGGATCCTCGACGCCGCCACCCGGCTGTTCTCCACCGAGGGCATCCGCGCCGTCGGCGTCGACCGCCTGATCCACGAATCGTCGGTGACGAAGGCAACCTTCTACAAGCACTTCGGCTCCAAGGACCGCTTGATCCAGGACTACCTGCGCTCGGCATCGGAGACCGACCTGCTCGCCCTCGACGAGCGGATCCACGCCGCGGACTCGCCCCAGGCCGGCCTCGCCGCCATCGTCGAGGCCGTGCACGCGACCCTGCACGCCGAGGACTTCCGCGGATCGCTCTTCGTCAACGCGGCCGCCGAGTTCCCGGACCCGGCCGACCCCGTGCGTGTGATCATCGCGGAGCACTACGAGGCCGTCGCCAGCCGCATCACCGAACTGCTCCAGCACGTCGGCCACCCGCTGGCGGGCGAGGCGGCCGACCGCATCATGATCTCCTACGTGGGCGCACTCTCGTGGGGCCACGTCGGCGACCCCATCGGGGCCTCCGTGGCCTTCCGCCGCACGATCGAGTGCGTGCTGGCCCCGGAGCAGCTGGCCGCGTAGACCCCCGCGGCGGCGCTAGTCGCTGACCCGGTCGAGCTCGGTGAGGTGGTGCCGGCCGAGAGGCGTGCGCGGCGCCGCCATGATCGCCTCGAGCTGGAGCGGGCCGCTCACGGAGACGACCGGCGCCACGACGCGCGGGCGGCTGAGCAGCCAGGAGAGCGCGACGGTCGCGGGCTCCACGCCCAGCTCGGCGCCGATGCGCTCGAGGGCGTGCACGATGCGCAATCCCCGGCGGTTCAGGTAGCGCGAGGCCTCCTCGCCGCGCCGCTCGCGCTCGAGGTCGGAGCGGGTGCGGTACTTGCCGGTGAGGAAGCCGGCGGCGAGGGCGAAGCGGGGAAGCACGCCGACGTCGAGCTGGGCGGCGACCCGCGCGAGGTCGCCCTCGTACTCGTCGCGGTGCACGAGGTTGTAGTGCTTCTGCAGGGCGACCATGTGGGCGACGCCGACCTGGCCGGCCGCGATCCGGGCCTCGAGCAGGCGCTCGCCCGTGTGATCGCTGCCCCCGAAGTACCGGACGTCACCCGCGCGGATCAGCTCGTCGACGGCGAGCAGGGTCTCGTCGAAGGGAACCGTCGGGTCGTCGATGTGCAGGAAGAGAAGGTCGATGCGGTCGATCCGCAGCCGGCGGAGTGAGGCCTGAACGGCGGCGCGGATGGCCGAGGACGACAGCCCCGGATTGTCCGCGCTCTTGCCGACCTTGGTCGCGATGGTGAGGGCGTCGCGGTTGCCGCGGGCCTGCATCCAGTTGCCGATCATGATCTCGCTGCGCCCGCCGGCGTAGGAGTCGGCGGTGTCGATCAGGGTTCCGCCGAGCTCGACGTAGCGGTCAAGAACAGCCGTGGTCGTCGGGCCGTCGGCCGTCCAGCCGAAGACCGTGCCGCTGAGGGCGATGGGGAACACCTGGAGGTCGCTCGGACCGATCCGTCGCGGCAGCACGACGGGCGCGGTGGAGAGGGCGGTGGCGCCGCCACGCTGATCCTGGCTCTCGGTCACAGTGCTGGGTGCTCTCGACGGGGTCGTGCCGACGGCACGGGTGGTTGGGGCTGACAGTACTCCGTGAGCGGCGCTCGCCCCGGTAGCCGCGCTCGATCGTTATCGGGCCGTGTCGCGGGTCATGCGCACAGTTTCCTCCCCCTATGCCGCGGCGCGGCCGCGCCCGCGGAGGGCACGACCGCGCCGGGTCGAGGGAGCGGGACGGCTCAGCTCTTCTTGGCCGCCCGGACCGCGATGATGCCGAAGCCGACCTTGTTCAGCACGTCGGCGATCACGTAGATGATCGCGGCGATGCTGATCGCGAGGGCGGCGTCGCCGCCACCGAGCTCGATGAACTCCTGGGTCGCAGTGCCGATGGGGTAGATGGCCCAGCCGGCGATGACGAACCACTTCATGATCGAGACCGCGCGCTGCACGTGAGCCGGGGCGTCCGAGCCGAGCTTCAGGGTGAAGACGACGTAGACGATGTACAGCCAGCCCAGGGTCGAGATGATGAAGAACAGGTAGTTGGTGGCGCTGCCGGGCGTGCCGATCTCACCGAGGTAGCCGAAGACGATCATGATGATGTCCGCGATGATGAGCTTGGTCAGCAGGCCCTTCTTCAGCGCGCCGGCGAGCGCCACGATGAGCGCGAACTCGACGAGCAGCAGCGGCGTGGTGAGCAGCCAGTCGATGTATCGCAGCGGCAGGGTCGCGTCGACGTCGGCCGCCGTGATCTCGCCACCGGGGAACTTCACCACGTCCTTCATGACGTAGTACATGATCGCCGCGATGAACGTGATGACCGCGGCGTAGGTCGCCACCGAGCGGTGCTCGGGCTTCAGGTCATTCCGCTCGAGGTAGAACCACAGGGTGCCGGCTGCCATGGCGACGAAGCCGAGCATGAAAAACGCTTGGACAATCTGGAAGTCCACAATTCTCCTTCGAACCGTGTTGGGCCGCGGGCTGGTGGCTCGCGGCTGATGGGGGTTGGGTGTCGAACGTTCTCCATGCGGTCAGCGATCGGGAGTCCGGCCGCGCGAAGCATGCTGAAACTACGCCGCGAGCCTGGTGGAAGCCGCACACCCGGCAAAAATGCGCTGTGTGCAGGCTGATGAAACGCTGTGCTCGTGAGGAACCGTCGCTCTTCCCCTTCTCGGCCCCGTCATCCGGGCACGGCGACGGGCACGAACGACGGATGCCCGCCCTCCGGGTGGAGGACGGGCATCCGTCGTTCGTGCGGTGCGGCGGGAGGCTTAGCCGTCCTCGCCCTCCGCGGCCGCCGGGGCCTCGCCGGCCTCGTCGGCCAGCACCGGCGAGAGCGACAGCTTGCCGCGGTCGTCGGTCTTGGTGATCTCGACGAGGATCTTCTGACCCACCGACAGGACGTCCTCGACGTTGTCGACGCGCTTGCCACCGGCGAGCTTGCGGACCTCGCTGATGTGCAGCAGGCCGTCCTTGCCCGGCATGAGCGAGACGAAGGCGCCGAACGCGGCGAGCTTCACCACGGTGCCCAGGTACTGCTCGCCGACCTCGGGGTTGATCGGGTTGGCGATGGCGTTGACCTGCAGGCGAGCCGCCTCGGCCGAGGCGCCATCCGTCGCACCGATGTAGACGGTGCCGTCCTCCTCGATGGAGATCTGCGCGCCGGTCTCGTCCTGGATCGCGTTGATCGTCTTTCCCTTCGGGCCGATCAGCTCGCCGATCTTGTCGACCGGGATCTGCACGCTGATGACGCGCGGCGCGGTCGGGGCCATCTCGTCGGGACCGTCGATCGCCTGGTTCATGACGGCGAGGATCGCCATGCGGGCGTCCTTCGCCTGACCCAGCGCCTGGTGCAGCACCGACGACGGGATGCCGTCGAGCTTGGTGTCGAGCTGGATGGCGGTGACGAACTCGCTCGTGCCGGCGACCTTGAAGTCCATGTCGCCCAGCGCGTCCTCGGCGCCGAGGATGTCGGTGAGGGCCGCGTAGCGGGTCTCACCATCGACCTCGTCGCTGATGAGGCCCATCGCGATGCCCGCGACGGGCGCCTTGAGCGGCACACCGGCGTTGAGCAGCGACAGCGTCGATGCGCAGACCGAGCCCATCGAGGTCGAGCCGTTCGAGCTCAGGGCCTCGGAGACCTGACGGATCGCGTAGGGGAACTCCTCGCGGCTCGGCAGCACCGGCACGAGGGCGCGCTCGGCGAGGAAGCCGTGCCCGATCTCGCGACGCTTGGGGCTGCCGACGCGGCCGGTCTCACCGGTCGAGTAGGGCGGGAAGTTGTAGTGGTGCAGGTAGCGCTTGCTCGTCACGGGGTTGAGCGAGTCGATCTGCTGCTCCATCTTGAGCATGTTGAGCGTCGTGACGCCGAGGATCTGCGTCTCGCCGCGCTGGAAGATCGCCGAGCCGTGCACGCGCGGGATCACCTGGACCTCGGCGTCGAGCGCACGGATGTCGGCGAGGCCGCGACCGTCGATGCGGACGCCCTCGGTGAGCACGCGCGCGCGCATGATCTTCTTCGAGACCGACTTGTAGGCGGCACCGAACTGGCTCAGGGCCTCCTCGGGCAGCTCGCCTGCGGCGACCTTGGCCGCGATGGCCTCCTTCGTCGTGGCCTTGAGCGCGTCATCAGCGTTCTGACGCTCGACCTTGTCGGCGATCTGGTAGACCCGGGCGAGCTCGTCGTGGGCGACGGCGTCGACCGCGGCGTACAGCTCGTCGGTGTAGGGCAGGAAGACCGGGTACTCCTGGATCTCCTTGGCGCTCTGCGCGGCAAGCTCCTGCTGCGCCTTCACCAGCTGGGCGAGGAACGGCTTGGCCGCCTCGAGACCCTCGGCGACGACGGCCTCGCTCGGCTTGATGGCGCCGCCCTGGATGAGGTTCCAGCTGGTCTCGGTGGCCTCGGCCTCGACCATCATGATCGCGACGTCCTCGGTGCCATCCGCCTTCGTCACGACGCGACCGGCGACCGTGAGGTCGAAGACGGCGTCGGCGAGCTGGCTGTGCTTCGGGAAGGCGACCCACTGGCCGGTCCCGTCGCTCTGCGGCATGAGCGCGAGGCGCACACCGGCGATCGGGCCGCTGAAGGGCAGGCCCGAGATCTGGGTCGAGGCGCTCGCGGCGTTGATCGCGAGAGCGTCGTAGAACTCGTCGGGCGCGATGCTCAGCACCGTGATGACGATCTGCACCTCGTTGCGGAGGCCGTCGACGAACGACGGGCGCAGCGGGCGGTCGATCAGGCGGCACACGAGGATCGCCTCGGTCGAGGGACGGCCCTCACGACGGAAGAACGAGCCAGGGATCTTGCCCGCGGCGTACGAGCGCTCCTCGACGTCGACCGTCAGGGGGAAGAAGTCGAAGCCGTCGCGCGGCTGCTTGCCGGCGCTCGTCGCGCTCAGCAGCATCGTCTCCTCGTCGAGGTAGGCGGCCACGGCGCCCTGCGCCTGCTGCGCGAGACGACCGGTCTCGAATCGGATGGTGCGCTTGCCGTACTTGCCGTTGTCGAGAACCGTCTCGGCGAACTTGATTTCAGGACCTTCCACGAGGTCTGTCTCCTTACACGTCTGTGTTTCCACGTCGGTGCGCCGGGCATCCCGGATGGATGCGCAGCGCAGCGCGCGGAGCAGGAGCGGGCAGGAAGGGACGTCGGCGAATAGGCCGCCGGGTCTGCTCTGGCCAACAGTAGACATCCACCGCTCCGGCACCCTCGCGTCGGCCTGACGCGGGAGGCGAATCGGGAGATCACCACCGGTGACCAGCTTCGAGCCGGCCTGCTCCGTGCGGTATTCATTTGAGCGACACGCGGAAACGTGCCGTTCTCAGGGTATCAGCCCGGCGTGTCGCGACCTAGAGACGCCGGAAACCCGGCGCGTCGTCGATGTCGACGACCGGCAGGCCGAGCGCGTAGCCGAAGGCCTCGAGCCGCACCGGGTCGAGGTCGGGGCTGATCGGCACCGCCCGCCGCCCGTCGTCGAGCAGCCAGTAGACCGGCGTCAGCTCCGAGTCGAGCGCGCGGCCCAGGGACAGCCGCTCGCTGTGGGGCACCACCCGGGCGCCGAGCGGATCGCGCACCACGATCGCCCGGCCATCCCAGCGCACCGAGGTGCGCCAGCGCACGGTGATGACGGCGACGCTGGCCGCCCCCCAGCCCGAAGGCGGCGAGCATCAGCAGGCTGACGATGAGGCGCGGGATGCCCTCCGGCACGATCTCCCCCAGCAGGGCCCCCGCCCCCGCGACGACGAGAACCCCGGAGACGACCAGTCGCGGCACCCACCGTCCGGTGCTCGCGCGCACCGTGAGTCCCGGCTCCTGTTCCTCGGCACTCACGGGGCCTCGCGCGCCGTCAATAGGGTCTCGGAGGGCGGGCATCGCGCGCAGCTCCGGGCTCGGCGATGCCGAACTGCGCGGTGCAGCTCTCGATCGCCCAGCGCGACCGATCGAAGTCCTCGCCGACCATCCCGAAGTACGAGACGGTGAGGCGGTCATCGAGGCGATCGGCGCGGATGCGCGGGTCGGCCTCGTCGATGCACGCCGCGACCGCATCGGGCCAGACCTCGCGGGCGACGACTCCCTGGAAGTCGGGCACGGGCACCCCGAGCTCGGCGATGCGCGCGGAGGACGACGTCACGAAGGCGTCGAAGCGCTCGCGCTCCGCGGCCTCCAGCGCGGCGCGGCGCTCGGCCACGGCGTCGTCGAGGGTGGGGGCGGCGGGCG
>JAIWOM010000047.1 GCA_020216895.1 Microcella sp. | reverse complement strand
AGCTCGCGCGGCGCGGCCCCGCCAATCGTCGGCGGGGGTGGATCCTCTTCGCGGCGGTGCTGGCTCTGGCCGGTCTCGCCGCCGGCATCGGCTGGTGGTTCGGCGCCGGACCCGGCGCGCGGGTCACCATCGCCGACGTCCGAGGAGCCACGCCGGAGGCCGCCCGCCTCGTGCTCGAGGAGCAGGGCGCGACCGTCGACGAGCAGCTCGGCGAGGCCTACGATCTCGAGGTCGAGGCCGGGCGCATCGCGGCCACCGACCCGCCGGCCGGCGAGGTCGTGGACCGCGACACCGTGGTCACCCTCATCGTCTCGCTCGGCCCGGAGCCGACGACCGTTCCCGACGTGATCGGGCAGCCCGAGGCCGACGCCCGCGCCGCACTGGTCGGCGCCGGGTTCGAGCTCGGCGAGAGCATCCCCCAGTTCGATGCCGACGTACCGGAGGGCTCAGTCATCGCCGTCGTGGATGTCGACGAGGCCGCGCTCGATGCGGGCGCCGACTCGTTCAAGGGCACCGAGGTGCGGCTGATCGTCTCGGTCGGCAGGATTCCCGAGGTGCGCGGGCTCACCGTGGAGGCGGCGCAGGCCGCCCTCACCGCGAGGGGGCTGACCGGCATCGTCGGCGGCGAGTCGGCGTTCGACAACGAGGTGCCCCAGGGCGATGTGCTGCGCGTCGAGCGCACCGGCGACGGCCCCGTGCGCCCCGGCGCGACGCTCACCATCATCGTCTCGCGCGGGCCCGACCTGGTCGACGTGCCGAACGTCGTCGGACGTTCGATCGAGGAGGCGATCGCGATTCTCGAGCAGGCCGGCTTCGAGGTCGCGCTCGACACCAACGTGCCGCCGGGGCTGCGCGACTCGCCGCTCGCACCGGTGCAGGCCACCGACCCGGCCGCGGGCGAGCGCGTGCTGCGCAACTCCCGCGTCACGGTCATCGCGCAGTACTGAGCGCACGCCGCGCCGTGGCGACGGATGCGGGACCGCCGCTCAGCTGCGCCCGAGCTCCTCGGCCACGAGGAAGGCGAGCTCGAGCGACTGCATGTGGTTCAGACGCGGGTCGCAGAGCGACTCGTAGCGGGTCGCCAGCGTCTCCTCGTCGATCTGCTCCGAGCCGCCGAGGCACTCGGTGACGTCGTCGCCGGTGAGCTCGACGTGGATGCCGCCCGGGTGGGTGCCCGCCGCGCGGTGCGCCTCGAAGAAGCCCTTGACCTCATCGACGACGTCGTCGAAGCGGCGCGTCTTGTAGCCGGTGGGCGTGGTGAGGCCGTTCCCGTGCATGGGGTCGGTGACCCACAGCGGGTTGGCGTCGAGACCCTTGACCGCCTCGAGGAGCGGCGGGAGGGCATCCCGGATCATGCCAGCGCCCATGCGCGTGATGAAGGTGAGGCGCCCGGGCTCGCGCTCGGGATCGAGCACGTCGATGAGGCGCTCCATGGTCTCGGGCGTCGTCGACGGGCCGAGCTTCACGCCGATGGGGTTGCGGATGCGCTTGAAGAAGTCGACATGCGCACCGTCAAGCTCGCGCGTGCGCTCCCCGATCCAGAGAAAGTGGGCGCTGGTGTTGTACGGGGTGCCGGTGCGCGAGTCGATGCGCGTCATCGGGCGTTCGTAGTCCATGAGGAGGCCCTCGTGGCTGGAGTAGAACTCGACGCGCTTCAGCTCGTCGAAGTCGGCGCCCGCGGCCTCCATGAACTTCACCGCGCGGTCGATCTCCTTCGCCAGGCCCTCGTAGCGCTGGTTGGCGGGGTTCGCGGCGAAGCCCTTGTTCCAGCTGTGCACCATGCGCAGGTCGGCGAAGCCACCCTGGGTGAACGCGCGGATGAGGTTCAGCGTCGAGGCGCTCGTGTGGTAGCCCTTCACGAGTCGCGCGGGGTCGGCCTGGCGCGACTCGGGCGTGAAGTCGTAGCCGTTGACGATGTCACCGCGGTAGGCGGGCAGGGTGACGTCGCCCCGGGTCTCGGTGTCGCTCGAGCGCGGCTTGGCGAACTGACCCGCCATGCGGCCCATCTTGATGACGGGCATGGAGGCCCCGTAGGTGAGCACGACCGCCATCTGGAGGATGGTCTTCACCCGGTTGCGGATCTGGTCGGCCGTGGCACCGGCGAAAGTCTCGGCGCAGTCGCCGCCCTGCAGCAGGAAGGCCTCGCCCCGGGCCGCGCGCGCCAGGCGGTCACGCAGCATGTCGACCTCGCCCGCGAAGACGAGCGGCGGCAGGGTGGCGAGCTCGGCGGAGGCGGCGGCCACGGCGGCCCGGTCGGGCCACTCGGGCTGCTGCTTGATCGGCAGCGTGCGCCAGTTGTCGAGCCCGGCGATGACGGCGGGGTCAGCATGCACGACAGGCTCGAAGGGGTCGACCACGGGGGGATTCCTCACAACTGGTGGTGGAAAAGGGCGGTGCGGGCGCGCGGACGGCCCGGTTTTCCAGCCTACCGGGCGTTGGCGGGGCGCTTGTCCTTCACCGTGGTCGCGTAGACGTCGCGGTACTCCTGACCGCTGAGGCGCCCGAGCTCGTACATGATCTCGTCGGTGATCGACCGCAGCACGAAGCGGTCGCCCTCCATGCCCTGGAAACGAGAGAAGTCGAGCGGCTCGCCGAAGATCACGCCGGGACGCACCACCTTCGGCATCTTCGACCCGATCGGCATGACCTTCTCGGTGTCGATCATCGCGACCGGCACGACCGGCGCCCCCGACTCGAGGATCATGCGGGCCACACCCGTCCGGCCGCGGTACATGACGCCGTCGGGGCTGCGGGTGCCCTCGGGGTAGATGCCGAGCGCGTAGCCCTCGGCGAGCACCTTCAGGCCCGTGTTGAGGGAGGCCTCGCTCGCCTTCCCGCCGGAGCGGTCGATCGGCAGCTGGCCGCTCGCCTCGAAGAACATGCGGATCAGCCAGCCCTTGATGCCGCGCCCGGTGAAGTAGTCGCTCTTCGCCAGGAACACGACGCGCCGGTCGAGCACGAGCGGCAGGAACACCGAGTCGGTGAACGAGAGGTGATTGCTGGCCAGGATGACCGCTCCCGAGCGCGGGACGTTCTCGATTCCGCGCACCCAGGGGCGGAACGCGGTGAGCAGGATCGGACCGATCACCAGGTTCTTCATCAGCCAGTAGAACACCCCTGGCTCCCTTCCTCGACAGCGCGCATCAGCCTAACCCCTCGTGCGTGACGGCGGGGATGCGATCGCAAGACCACTACCCGGAGACGCCGAGGGCATGGATGCGGGCCAGGTCGGCCGCGCCGACTACGCCGGCGTCGTTGACGAGCTCGGCCACGACGAAGCGGGGCTCCGGGTGATAGCCGCGCGCCGGAAGGTTGGCGAGGTACGCCTCGCGCACCGGGTCGATGAGCAGGTCGCCGGCGACCGAGACCCCCCCGCCGAAGACGAAGATCTCGGGGTCGAGCACCGCGCTGAGGCTCGCGCAGGCCTGGCCCAGCCAGGTGCCGAGCTGCCGCAGCGCGTGCAGGGCGCCGGCGTCCCCCTCACGCAGGAAGTCGGCCAGGATGTCGCCGGTGAGGCCGCCGGCGCGTTCGCGCGCCTGTGCCAGCTGCAGACCGATGCCGCCCGCATCGGCGATCTCGTTGGCCATGCGCAGCAGGGCGCGCCCCGAGCCGTACTGCTCGATGCAGCCGCGCGCGCCGCAGCCGCAGGGCAGCCCGTCGGGGACCACCCGCAGGTGCCCGAGCTCGCCGGCGGTGCCGAAGCCCCCGCGCAGCAGGCGGTCGCCGACGACAATCGCACCGCCGACGCCCGTGCCGATCGTCAGCATCGTCATGTCGTGGGCCTCGCGCCCCGCCCCGAACCGGAACTCCGCCCATCCGGCAGCGTTCGCGTCGTTGTCGATCGTGATGTCGAGGTCGAGGCGCTCGCGCAGCCGGTCGCGGAACGGCTCGTTGCGCCAGTTGATGTTCGGCGCGTAGTACACCGTCGACTGCGCGGCGTCGATGAAGCCAGCGGCCGCGACGCCGGCGGCGATGACCTCCTGACCGTCCCGGAGCTCCTCGATCATCCGCACGACGAGGTCGGTGATGGCCGACGGGTCGCCGGCCGGGGTGGGCTCGCGGCGCTCGGCGACGATGGCGCCGTCATCCGAGACCAGGGCTCCGGCGATCTTCGTGCCGCCGATGTCGATTCCGATGGAGTGCACGAGGGTCGAGTCTAGTGAGGGCTCCTCGCCCGCGTCGGTCGACCGCGCACGGGGTTAGAGTGGGAGCGAACATCCGCCCCCGGTATCAAAGGAGTTGCCGTGAAAGAGTTCTTCGTCCCGGCTGTCGTGACGCCCGACCCCGAGGCGAACGCCACCGATCTGCTGATCGACCGGGTGCGGCTCACCCCCAACGAGCCGCTGTTCGCCCTCCCCACCGCCGACGGCGGCTGGTCGGACGTCAGCACGGCGGAGTTCCACCGCCAGGTGGTCGCGCTCGCCAAGGGCTTCATGGCCGCGGGCGTGAAGCCGGGCGAGAAGATCGGCTTCATCTGCAAGACGCGGTACGAGTGGACCCTCGTCGACTTCGCCGCGTGGTTCGCCGGGGCCGCCCTCGTGCCGATCTACGAGACGAGCGCCCCGGCGCAGATCCAGTACATCCTCGAGGACTCCGAGGCCCACCACATGATCGTGGAGACCCCCGAGCACTTCGCCCGCTACGACGAGATCGCCAGCGAGCTGCCGGGCATCGGCCACGTGTGGCAGATGCACCTGGGCGACCTCGAGAAGCTCGCCTCGACGGGCACGGGCATCTCCGACGAGGATCTCGAGGCCCGCCGTTCCGCGGCGAAGGGCAGCGACCTCGCCACCCTGATCTACACCTCCGGCTCGACCGGCACCCCCAAGGGCTGCATCCTGACCCACTCGAACTTCGTCGAGCTCGCCCGCAACGCGGCCGTGGCCATGAAGGAGGTCGTCGCGCCCGGCGCCTCGACCCTGCTCTTCATCACCACCGCCCACGTGTTCGCGCGCTTCATCTCGATCCTCGGCGTGCACGCCGGCATGAAGGTGGGCCACCAGGCCGACACCAAGCAGCTGCTGCCGGCGCTCGGCTCGTTCAAGCCGACGTTCCTCCTGGCCGTGCCGCGCGTGTTCGAGAAGGTCTACAACTCGGCCGAGCAGAAGGCCGAGGCGGGTGGCAAGGGCAAGATCTTCCGGGCCGCCGCCGACACCGCCGTCGCGTACTCCAAGGCGCTGGATGCGGGCACCGTGCCGCTCGGCCTGAAGCTGAAGTTCACCCTCTTCGACAAGCTGGTCTACTCGAAGCTCAAGACCGCCATGGGCGGCCGCGTCGTGTACGCCGTCTCGGGCTCGGCCCCGCTGGGCCTGCGCCTCGGCCACTTCTTCCGCGCCCTCGGCATCCGGATCCTCGAGGGCTACGGCCTCACCGAGACCACCGCCCCGGCGACGGTCAACCTGGTGAGCCGCTTCAAGATCGGCACCACCGGCCCGGCACTGCCGGGTGTGGGCGTGAAGATCGCGGAGGACGGCGAGATCCTCGTCCGCGGCATCAACGTCTTCGCCGGCTACTGGAAGAAGCCGGAGGCGACCGCGGAGGTCATGGAGGGCGAGTGGTTCCGCACCGGCGACATCGGCGCGATGGATGACGAGGGCTACCTCACCATCACCGGCCGGAAGAAGGAGATCATCGTCACCGCCGGCGGCAAGAACGTGGCTCCGGCCGCGCTCGAGGACCCGATCCGTGCGAACCCGATCGTCGGCCAGGTCGTCGTCGTCGGCGACCAGAAGCCCTTCGTCTCGGCCCTGGTGACCCTCGACACCGAGATGCTGCCGGTATGGCTCAACAACAACGAGCTCGACCCGCAGATGTCGCTCCTGGAGGCCGCGCAGCACCCGAAGGTTCTCGCCGAGATCCAGCGCGCCATCGACGGCGCCAACAGCCGCGTGTCGCGCGCCGAGTCGATCCGCAAGTTCACGGTGCTGGCCACCGAGTTCACCGAGTCGAGCGGGCACCTGACGCCCAAGATGAGCATCAAGCGCCACGTGATCACGGCCGACTTCGCCGACGTGATCGAGGGCATGTACCGCGGCGCCCCGGAGACCCAGGGCATCTCGCTGCAGTAGGTCACGCACGACGAGGGCCCCGCGACCGATCCGGTCGCGGGGCCCTCGTCATCGGGAAGACGGGCCGATCAGGGCCGGGCGAACCAGTCGGCCTGGCGCACGGCGCGCATGGCCTCGCGCTTGATCTCGGGGTCGAGGCCCTCGATGTACAGGCGCCCCTCGAGGTGGTCGCACTCGTGCTGGAGGGCCTGGGCCATGAGGC
The DNA here is from genome assembly GCA_020216895.1 of Microcella sp. GTDB lineage: Bacteria > Actinomycetota > Actinomycetes > Actinomycetales > Microbacteriaceae > Microcella. The sequence continues at coordinate 2,948 of JAIWOM010000047.1, read as the reverse complement.
CGTCGCCGCTGAGCTCGACGGTGCGGCCGTCGAGGTCGGTGCCGACGACCCGGGCCCACGGGTGCCGACGGCGCGGGAACCCGAAGCCGGGCACGCTGAGGCAGCCCTCCTCGACCGGCTCCGCCTCGCCCCGCACCTCGACCAGCTCGGGATTCAGGATGTACCCGACGACCCCGTCGACGTTGTAGCTGAACGCGCGCAGGCCGACGCCGATCTGCGGGGCCGCGACGCCGGCGCGACCGGGCACGCGCACGGTGTCGAGGAGGTCGTCGACGAGGCGCCACACGGAGTCGTCGATGCGCCCCACGGGGTCGGCAGGACTGCGCAGAACCGGGTCGCCGAACAGGCGGATGGGACGGACGGTCATGCGGGCGTCAGACCCCGCGACGCACGGGCATGCCCTCCGCGACGAGCGCAGCGAGCTCACGGGCGGCCTGCCGGGTGAGCGGCCGCAGGTCCTTCCAGGAGATGACCGACCCGGCGGCGAGCTGCTCGTCGTACGGGATGCGGACGATCTCGCGCACGCGCGAGGCGAAGTGCGCCTCGATCTCCTCGAGCTTCACGAGGTTGGTGCCCTGGGTGGCCGTGTTGATGGCGACGACCGCGTCGCGCACGAGCTCGCCGTAGCCGTTGGCCTCGAGCCAGGTGAGGGTCTCGCTCGCGAGGCGCGCCTCGTCGACGCTGCCGCCGGAGACGATCACCAGGGAGTCGGCGCGCTGGAGGGTCGCGCGCATCACCGAGTGCACGATGCCCGTGCCGCAGTCGGTGAGCACGATCGAGTAGTACCGCGCCGCGAGATCGGCGACGACGTTGTAGTCGTTCTCGTCGAAGGCCTCGGAGAGCATCGGGTCGGTGTCGGAGGCGAGGATGTCGAGGCGCGTCTCGTCGCGCGAAACGAGGGTCGAGAAGTCGGTGAAGCCCTGGATGCTCGCCGCGCGGTTCACGACGTCGCGCACCGTGGCCCGGGTCTGGCGGGCGACCCGCTCGGAGAGCGTGCCGCGATCGGGGTTGGCGTCGATCGCGATGACCCGGTCGTCTCGGACCGAGGCGAGGGCCATACCCAGCAGCGTGGTGATCGTGGTCTTGCCGACGCCGCCCTTGCGGGTGAGCACGGGCACGAAGCGGGCGCCGCCCTCGAACGCGGTGGCGATGCGGGCGTCGATCTGCTTCCGCTCGCGCACGCGCCGCGAATCCCCGAGGTTCACCAGGTGGAACGTGGCGCCGTAGACCAGCGCGGGCCAGGCGCCCTCCGGCGCCGGGCGCGAGCGGCGGCGCGGCTCGATGAGACGGTCGGCCGTCAGCATCGCGGCCGACTCCGGGCCGTGGTGGACGCCGTCGAGCATGTCGCGCCGACTGTAGACGCCCTCGGCGACGGGCAGCGGCGGCACCTCAGCGACGCCCTCGGGCTCGACCTCGGGCGTGACGGCCACCGCGTGCAGGTCGTCGTGGTCGAGCTCGATCACCGTCGTGCCGGGCTCGCCGGTGACGACGGGGGCGACGACGACCGCCGGGTCGACCCCGGCCTCGACGAGCGCCACGGCCTGCTCGTCTTCCGGCTGCTCGTGCACAGGGACGGGGAGCTCGACCTCGATCGTGAGCGACGCGGGGAGCGCGGAGGCGAGGCCCTCGTCGGAGATCGGCTCGACGCCGTCGACGACAGCCGCCGGCTCGCTGCTCGGCTTCACGCGCTTCTGGACCACCGGGGGCACCCTTCTCGGTACTGGACGACTTCTCAGTCTACCGCCCGCACCGACACGGGCCTCCCGGCCCCGGCCTGCTCTCAGGTGGCCGCGATGACGATGAGCAGGTCGCCCGCCTCGCACTGCTGCGTGGTCGGGATCGCCCGCCGCTGCACGACGCCGGCGACCGGCGCCGTGATCGCGGCCTCCATCTTCATGGCCTCGATCGTGGCGACCGGCTGCCCGACCGCGACCCGGTCGCCCTCGGCGACCTGCAGGGTCACGACGCCCATGAACGGCGCGGCGACATGCCCGGGCTGACCGGGGTCGGCCTTCTCGGCACTGGCGACGTCGACCGCGATGGCGCGGTCGCGCACCGTCACCGGCCGCAGCTGTCCGTTCAGGGTTGCCATGACGCTGCGCATCCCCCGCTCGTCGGGCTCGCCGATCGCCTCGAGGGCGACGAGCAGGCTCACGCCCTGCTCGATCTCGATGACGTGCTCGACACCGGGCTGGAGGCCGTACAGGTAGTCGGGCGTGGCGAGCACGGAGACGTCGCCGTACTGCTCGCGGGTCTGCAGGAACTGCTGCGTCGGCTGCGGGAAGAGCAGCTGGTTGAGCATCAGGCGGCGATCGTCCGTCGAGCCGGCGAGCTTCGCCCGCTGGTCGTCGCTGAGCGGCGTGATGCCGATCTTCGGCGTGCGCCCCTCGAGCACCTTCGAGCGGAAGGGCTCGGGCCAGCCACCGGGGAGGTCGCCCAGCTCGCCGGCCATGAAGCCGATCACCGAGTCGGGGATGTCGTAGTTCTGCGGGTTGGCCTCGAAATCGACCGGATCCGCACCGGCGGCCGCCATCTGCAGCGCGAGGTCGCCGACGACCTTGGAGGAGGGCGTGACCTTGGTCGGACGGCCCAGGATCCGGTTCGCGGCCGCGTACCAGTCCTCGATGAGCTCGAACCGGTCGCCAAGCCCGAGCGCGATCGCCTGCTGGCGGAGGTTCGACAGCTGACCCCCGGGGATCTCGTGCGTGTACACCCGACCGGTCGGGCCGGGCAGCCCCGACTCGAAGGGGGCGTAGGCACGACGGACGGCCTCCCAGTACGGCTCGAGGTCGGCGACGTTCGCCAGGCCCAGCCCGGTGTCGCGCTCGGTGTGCTCCAGCGCGGCGACGAGCGCGGAGAGCGAGGGCTGCGAGGTGGTGCCGGCCATCGGAGCGCTCGCCGCATCGACGGCGTCGGCGCCGGCGCGCGCGGCCGCGAGCAGCGTGGCG
>JAIWOM010000046.1 GCA_020216895.1 Microcella sp. | reverse complement strand
CGGCCAGCCGGCGGTGCTCGCGCGCCGCGCGCCGCGCAACGGCCGCCCGACCGTGCTGCTCTACGCCCATCACGACGTGCAGCCGCCGGGGGAGGACGCGGCTTGGAGCTCACCGCCCTTCGAGCCCACCCTGCGCGGCGACCGCTTGTACGCCCGCGGCGTCGCCGACGACAAGGCCGGCGTTATCGCGCACGTCGCCGCCATCCGTGCGCTCGTCGAGACTGTCGGCGAGCCCGACCTCGGCATCGCCGTGTTCATCGAGGGGGAGGAGGAGTTCGGCTCCCGCTCCTTCGGCGCCCTCCTCGAGCGCCACCGCTCCCTCCTCGCGGCCGACGTGATCGTCGTCGCCGACTCCGACAACTGGAGCACGACGACGCCCTCGCTGACGGTGGGCCTGCGCGGCAATGCCACCTTCACCCTCACCGTCTCGACCCTCGCGCACGCCTCCCACTCCGGCATGCTCGGCGGCGCGGTTCCGGATGCGATGCTCGCGGCGATCCGCCTGCTCGCCACCCTGCACGACGCCGACGGGTCCGTCGCGGTCGAGGGTCTGACCAGCCACGAGCAGCCCGTGCCGAGCATCCCGGAGCAGAAGCTGCGGGACGAAGCGGGCCTGCTCGACGGCGTCACGCCGATCGGCCGCGGCGAGCTGCTGCACCGCATCTGGGCGCAGCCCGCGATCACCGTGACCGGCATCGACGCGCCCAGTGTGCAGAACGCCTCGAACACCCTGTCTCCCTCGGTGCGGGTGAAGATCAGCGTGCGCATCGCTCCCGGTCAGCGGGCCGCCGACGCGTTCGCCGCGGTCGAGCGGCACCTGCGCGCCCACGCCCCCTTCGGTGCGCACCTCGCGTTCGACGCGATCGACCTCGGCGAGCCCTTCCTCGTGGACGCGCGCGGCTGGGCGGTCGACGAGGCCCTCGCTGCCCTGCGCGACGCCTGGGGCGAGGAGCCCGTGCAGGCCGGCGTCGGCGGCTCGATCCCGTTCATCGCCCAGCTCGCCGAGGTCTTCCCCGAGGCCCAGGTGCTCGTCACGGGTGTGGAGGACCCGCACACCCGCGCTCACAGCCCCGACGAGTCGTTGCACCTCGGCGTGCTGCGCCGCGCCATCCTCAGCGAGGCGCTGCTGCTCGCCCGGCTCGATGCGCGCGGGGGAGCGGCCTAGTTCCGCTCGCCCTCAGGAGCCCGGCGTACACTGCTGGAAGACCACGATCCGCGAGGAGTCACCATGACCGACACCGCTCTCACCCCGTCGACGAGCGAGGCCACCCACGGCGTCGCCCTCACCGAGGCCGCCGCCGCCAAGGTGAAGTCGCTGCTCGAGCAGGAGGGCCGCGACGACCTGCGCCTGCGCCTGGCCGTGCAGCCCGGAGGCTGCTCGGGCCTCATCTACCAGCTTTACTTCGACGAGCGCGTCCTTGACGGCGATGCGCTGCGCGACTTCGACGGCGTCGAGGTCGTCGTCGACAAGATGAGCGTGCCCTACCTGGAGGGGGCCTCGATCGACTTCGAGGACAGCATCCAGAAGCAGGGCTTCACGATCGACAACCCGAACGCGCAGGGAAGCTGCGCCTGCGGCGACAGCTTCCACTGACGCCTCGAACCGCACTCGCGATGAGCGGGGGAGCGCCGGTCGGTGCGCCCCCGCTCATCGGCGTTTTGGGAGACGTTTCGGAGCGTCGCGGGGCGGTCGACGCTCCGGCGGTGACGTAGACTGGCGATGTTCCCCGCTCACCCCACGAGAGGTCTCCGGTGCGCTCCAACCGACGCCTTCGCTTGACCGCGATCCCGCTCGCCCTCATCACCACTGTCGCCCTCGCCGGGTGCACGACGCAGATGCAGCTGGGCTGGCTCCCGACCGAGCCCGGCACCACCAACCAGGTCGACCGGGTCATCGGGCTCTGGGTCACCTCCTGGATCGTTCTGCTGGTCGTCGGCGTCATCACGTGGGGCCTCATCATCTGGGCCGCGATCGTCTACCGCCGCCGCAAGGGCCAGACCGGCCTGCCGGTGCAGCTGCGCTACAACATGCCCATCGAGGTGTTCTACACCGTCGTGCCGCTGATCCTCGTGCTCGGGTTCTTCGCGTTCACCGCGCGCGACCAGCAGGAGATCGAGGCGCCCCTCGCCGACCCCGACGTCACGATCGAGGTCTACGGCAAGCGCTGGGCCTGGGACTTCAACTACGTCACCGACGGCGTCTACTACCAGGGCATCCAGGCGCAGGAGACCGGCCCGAACAACACGATCGACGCCAGCACGCTGCCGACCCTCTACCTCCCCGTGGGCAAGAAGGTCGAGATCCTGATCGAGTCGCGCGACGTCATCCACTCCTTCTGGATCGTCGACTTCCTCTACAAGAAGGACATGATCCCGGCGAAGACCAACTACTGGTACTTCATCCCGGAGAAGGAGGGCACGTACGCCGGCAAGTGCGCCGAGCTGTGCGGCGAGTACCACTCGCTCATGCTCTTCAACGTCGAGGTCGTCTCGCAGGCCGAGTACGACGCCTACATCGAGTCGCTGCGTGCCGAGGGCAACGTCGGCCGCCTCGGCCCTGAGTTCAACACGAACACGAACCTGCCGGGCACCTCCGGCGCGAGCGAAGAGGAGTAAGCGGCTCATGACGACGACCGCACCTCGTCCGAACGTCTCCGGCCCCGCGCCGGAGCCCGTCGCCCCGACGGTCCGCCGCAAGGGCAACGTCTTCGTCGGGTGGTTGACCACCACCGACCACAAGACGATCGGGTACATGTACCTGATCACGTCGTTCGTGTACTTCCTCATCGGCGGCGTGATGGCCCTGGTCATCCGAGCCCAGCTCTTCGCTCCGGGCCTCGAGATCGTGGCCACCAAGGAGCAGTACAACCAGCTGTTCACGATGCACGGCACGATCATGCTGCTGATGTTCGCGACGCCGCTCTTCGCAGGCTTCGCCAACGTGCTCATGCCGCTGCAGATCGGCGCCCCCGACGTGGCCTTCCCGCGTCTGAACGCTTTCGCGTACTGGCTCTACTCCTTCGGCTCGCTCATCGCCGTCGCTGGCTTCCTCACCCCGCAGGGTGCGGCCTCGTTCGGCTGGTTCGCCTATGCGCCGCTCTCCAGTCAGACGTTCACACCCGGGTACGGCGGCAACATGTGGGTCTTCGGCCTCACCATGAGCGGCTTCGGCACGATCCTCGGTGCCGTGAACTTCATCACCACCATCATCACGATGCGTGCGCCCGGCATGACGATGTGGCGCATGCCGATCTTCACCTGGAACACCCTGGTGACCTCGCTGCTCGTGCTCATGGCCTTCCCGGTCCTCGCCGCCGCGCTGTTCGCCCTCGGCTCCGACCGGATGTTCGGATCGCACGTGTTCGATGCGGCGACCGGCGGTGCCATCCTGTGGCAGCACCTCTTCTGGTTCTTCGGGCACCCCGAGGTGTACATCCTGGCGCTGCCGTTCTTCGGCATCGTGTCGGAGATCATCCCGGTGTTCAGCCGCAAGCCGATCTTCGGCTACAAGACCCTCGTCTACGCGACGATCGCCATCGCGGCTCTGTCGATGACCGTGTGGGCCCACCACATGTACGTCACCGGCTCGGTGCTGCTGCCGTTCTTCGCCCTCATGACGATGCTGATCGCGGTGCCCACGGGCGTGAAGATCTTCAACTGGATCGGCACGATGTGGCGCGGCTCGGTGACGTTCGAGACCCCGATGGTGTTCACCCTCGGCTTCCTGATCACCTTCGTGTTCGGTGGTCTGACCGGTGTCATCCTGGCCTCGCCGCCGCTCGACTTCGCGGTCTCCGACTCGTACTTCGTGGTCGCGCACTTCCACTACGTGGTGTTCGGCACGGTCGTGTTCGCGATGTTCGCCGGCTTCTACTTCTGGTGGCCGAAGTGGACGGGCAAGATGCTCAATGAGCGTCTCGGCATGATCCACTTCTGGACGCTCTTCATCGGCTTCCACGCGACCTTCCTCGTGCAGCACTGGCTCGGTGTGGTGGGCATGCCCCGCCGCTATGCGACCTACCTCGTCGAGGACGGCTTCACCTGGATGAACCAGCTGTCGACCTTCGGATCGATCCTGCTCGCGGCGTCGATGATCCCGTTCCTCCTGAACGTGTACATCACGGCGCGCCGCGCGCCCAAGGTGACGGTGAACGACCCCTGGGGCTACGGCCGCTCGCTCGAGTGGGCGACCTCCTGCCCGCCCCCGCGTCACAACTTCACCTCGATCCCGCGCATCCGCTCGGAGTCGCCCGCGTTCGACCTCAACCACCCTGAGGCGAGCCTGCCGCTCGGCGTCACCGCCGGCGCCGGTGCGCGCGCCGACGAGACCGCGAAGTAGGGCAAGCGATGAAGACCAACATCAACCTCTTCTGGGTTCTCGCCGCGTTCTTCGCGCTCCTCACGGCGGTGTACGTGGTGTGGGCGATCCTCGATACCGGTCAGGTGGAGTGGGTCGGAGCGGTCGCGATCGGCCTCTGCGCGGTGCTCTCGATCTTCATCGCGTTCTACCTCCGGCTCGTCTACCGCAACCAGGGCGGCGAGCTGGCGGAGGACCGCCTGGACGCCGACATCGACGACGGGGAGGCCGAGCAGGGCTTCTTCTCGCCGTGGAGCTGGTGGCCGGTCGCCCTCGCTGGCGCTGCGGCCATCGCGTTCCTGGGCCTGTCGATCTCGTTCTGGATCGTCGCCTACGCCATCCCGCTCGTGCTGGTCGCCATCGTCGGCTGGGTCTACGAGTACTACCGCGGCAACTTCGGTCGCTGAGCATGACGCTCGTCCGGCGCGCACGCGCTGAGGATGCGGATGCCGTCTTCGAGCTGGTCCGCCAGCTCGGGGCGGCATTCGTGCCGGTGCGCAGCATCTTCGACGAGACCTTCGCCGAGATCGTCGAGGGGGACGATCAGCACGTGCAGGTGATCGTCGCAGAGGACGACCAGGGTGCGGTCCGCGGTTACGCCCTGACCACGATCTCCCGGCTGCTGTCGACCAACGGCCTCTCGGCCCAGCTGCAGGAGATCGCGGTCGACGAGGATGCTCGCGGGCTCGCCCTCGGCACGGCTCTCGTGCGCGAGGTGGAGGCGGAGTGCATCCGTCGCGGCGTCCGCCAGCTGACGGTCGCTGCGCGCCGCGCCGGCGGCTTCTACGACCGCCTCGGCTACTCCCAGAACGCCGAGCACATGCGCCGGGTGTTCTGACCCGGGCGATGAGCTTCGTCCTCCGCACCGAGCGGCTCGAGATCTCTCCGCTCGCGGAGGCCGATCTGGGGGCCTTCGTGGCCTATCGGCGCGATCCCGACGTGGCGCGTTACCAGTCGTGGCACCCGGACTACAGCCTGGCGGATGCGCGCTCCCTGCTCGCCGCCCAACCGGGCACGACCCTCCCGGGGCCGGGTGCCTGGCTCCAGCTCGCGCTGCGCCCCCTCAGCACGTCACTCGGGAGCGCCCTGATCGGCGATGTCGCCATCGGCACCGATCCGGTCCAGCCCGACACGTACGAGCTGGGGGTCACCCTCGCCCCGGCCCACCAGGGGCAGGGCTTCGCGAGGGAGGCTCTCACGGCGGTGCTGGATGCCCTCCTGGGCCCGCACGGCGCCCACCGTGTCGTCATGCAGGCGGATTGCTCGGAACGCCTCTGTTCTGCGCCTCCTGCGCCATCTGGGGCTCCGCCACGAGGGTACGGTGCTCGAAGGAGGCTGGTTCAAGGGGGAGTGGAGCACTCTCGAGCGCTTCGCGGTGCTCGCCCGCGAGTGGCGGTCGTAGGCGCCCGTCGACTCTCGCGTGACCGAAACGGTCACGAGCGCCCGTCGTGGCGTCGCGCGCGATCGCGCCGCTCACGACGACGGGCCCGCCTCCCGGAGGAGGGCGGGCCCGTCGCGTCGTGCAGCGCTCGGCTAGTGCTTCTGCGCCTCGAGCTCGTTCTGGGTGACGGGCGCGATGCGGTCTTCGAAGAACCAGCGCGAGAGGCCGGCGCGCACGCGCTGGCTCACGGTGATCTTGCCGTCATCGTTCGGCCGGATCATCAGCGGCTGGTACTCGTCGAAGCTCACCAGGCGCCAGCGCTCGAAGTCGTCGAGCTGCTCGTGCACCTCGATGTACTCGCCGCCGGGCAGGCGCACCACGCGGCCCGATTCGAAGCCGTGCAGCGCGATCTCGCGATCCTTCCGCTGCAGTGCCAGGCAGACGCGCTTGGTGATGTAGAACGCGATGAACGGGCCGACGACCGTCGCGAACTGCAGGGCGTGGATCACGCCCTCGATCGACAGGCGGAAGTGGGTGGCGATGAGGTCGGAGCTCGCCGCCGCCCACAGGGCCGCGTAGAACGTCACACCCGCCGCGCCGATCGCGGTGCGCACCGGGGCGTTGCGCGGACGCTCGGCGATGTGGTGCTCGCGCTTGTCGCCGGTCACCCACGCCTCGAAGAACGGGTAGAGCGCGACCGCGGCGAGGAACACCAGGAGGCCGACGAGCGGGATCAGCACGCCGAAGGGCCAGGTGTAGCCGAACGGGTCGACCCAGTCGAGGTTCGGCGGGATCAGGCGCAGAGCGCCGTCCGCGAAGCCGATGTACCAGTCGGGCTGCGTACCCGCCGACACCGGCGACGGGTCGTACGGGCCGTAGTTCCAGATCGGGTTGATCGTGAAGAACGAGGCGATCAGCACGATGGTGCCGAAGACCAGGAAGAAGAAGCCTCCGGCCTTCGCCGCGAACGCGGGGAGCACCGGAGCGCCCACGACGTTGTCGTTCGTACGCCCGGGGGCCGCGAACTGCGTGTGCTTGTTGACGATCAGCAGCACCATGTGGATGCCGATGAGCGCGATCGTGATCGCCGGCAGCAGCATGATGTGCAGCACGTAGAGGCGCGGGATGATGTCGGTGCCCGGGAACTCGTCACCGAACAGCAGGTAGGAGATCCAGGCGCCAGCCACCGGCACGGCCTTGATCATGCCGTCGATGATGCGCAGTCCGTTGCCCGAGAGCAGGTCGTCCGGCAGCGAGTAGCCGGTGAAGCCGAGGGCCATCGCCATGACGAAGAGCAGGAAGCCGATCACCCAGTTGAACTCGCGGGGCTTGCGGAACGCGCCGGTGAAGAACACGCGGAGCATGTGCAGGCCGATCGCCGCGACGAACAGCAGGGCCGCCCAGTGGTGCACCTGCCGCATGAGCAGACCACCGCGGATCTCGAACGAGATGTCGAGGGCCGAGTGGTACGCGACCGACATCGGGATGCCCTGCAGCGGCACGTACGAGCCCTCGTACTCGACCTCGGTCATCGAGGGGTCGAAGAAGAAGGTCAGGAAGGTGCCGCTCAGCAGGATGACGATGAAGCTGTAGAGCGCGACCTCGCCCAGCATGAACGACCAGTGGTCGGGGAAGATCTTGCGCCCCAGCGCCTTGACGGCGGTCGACGCGCTCGTGCGCTCGTCGACGTAGTTGGCCGCCCAGCTGGTGAACCGCATGCCGCGCCCGGGCGCGGTCTCGGTCGCCGCAGCAGGCGGGGTCGTGGTGGTACTCACAGTGCACGCTCCCAGAAGCTCGGACCCACAGGTTCGGTGAAGTCGCTCTGCGCGACGAGGTAACCCTCTTCATCCACAGTGATCGGGAGCTGGGGGAGGGGACGTGCCGCCGGGCCGAAGATGACGGCGCAGTGGTTCGCGACGTCGAACTGCGACTGGTGGCACGGGCACAGCAGGTGGTGAGTCTGCTGCTCGTACAGCGCGACGGGGCACCCGACGTGCGTACAGATCTTGGAGTAGGCGACGATGCCGTCGTACGACCAGCCGGCGCGGTCCTCGCGCTCGTTCAGCTCGTCGATCGGCAGGCGCATGAGGAGCACGGCCGCCTTGGCCTTCTCCTCGAGACGGTGCGACTCGAGCTCGGCGAGGCCCTCCGGGATCACGTGGAAGGCCGAGCCGATGGTCACCTCCGAGGCCTTGATGGGCGTTCCCGAGGGGTCGCGGGTCAGACGGACCCCGGTGTCCCACATGGTGTGCTTGAGCAGCGCCACCGGGTCCTCCGCCGGCGCGAGGTCGCGGAAGAGCGCGATCGCCGGGATGGGCGTCGCGACGACGGCGCCGATGAGCGAGTTGCGCACGAGGGTGCGGCGGGTGAAGCCCGACTCGGCGTTCGCCTCGCGGAAGATCTCGACGGCCCGCTCGCGCGACTCGTCCGAGCCGCGGGTGGGGTGGCGCTCCTCGACCTGCTCGTGGCCGTGCATGAGGGCCTTCGACCAGTGCACCGCTCCGATGCCGATACCGAGCAGACCGAGCGTGATGCCCACGCCGATCAGCATGTTGTTCAGGCGGATCGTGCTCGGGTCCTGGTCATCGATCGGGAACAGGATGTAGGCGACGACGGCGAGCACGCTGCCGATGACCGACAGGAAGAAGAGCAGGCTGATCGTGCGCTCGGCGTGCTTCGCCTTCTTCGGGTCGAGGTCGGTGACGCGCAGCCGCTCCGGCGGGAAGCCGGGGTTGGGGATGCGGTCTGCCCGGACAACGGCCACCGCGGGAGGCGGGGCGGAGTGATCCTGCTGCGGGGCGACAGCCTTGCCAGCGGTCTCGCCGCTCGTGCCGTCGTGTGCCTCAGCCAATGGTGTTCCTTTCCTCGAGGTCGTTCAGGCCTAGTTGGACTTCGCGGTGAGCCAGATCGTGACGCCGATCAGGGCTCCGAGACCGAAGATCCAGATGAAGAGGCCCTCCGACACGGGGCCCAGCGAACCGAGGTCCCACCCGCCGACCGAGGGGTTCTCCTCGACGTACAGCAGGTAGGTGATGATGTCGTTCTTCTCCTCGGGCGTGAGGTTGAGGTCGCTGAAGACGGGCATGTTCTGCGGGCCGGTCACCATCGCACCGTAGATGTGCACCGGGTCGACGCCGGCGAGACCGGGAGCCCACTTGCCCTCGGTCAGGGCGCCACCGGCGCCGGCGACGTTGTGGCACATGGCGCAGTTGATGCGGAAGAGCTCGGCACCGTTCGCGGCGTCGCCGTCGCCGGCGATGTAGCGGTCGGCAGGAACGGCGGGGCCGGGGGCGAGTTCGGCGACCCAGGCGCCCATGGCGTCGATCTGCTCCTGCGTGAACTGCACGGGCTTCTTCTCGGCCTGCGGGCCTGAGGCGGCCATCGGCATGCGGCCGGTGCCCACCTGGAAGTCGACGGCGAGCGCGCCCGCGCCGATCAAGGTCGGGCCGGCCGCCGTGCCCTCGGCCTCGAGGCCGTGGCAGCTGGCGCAGTTCGCGGCGAAGAGCTTGCCGCCCTCCTCGACAAGCTCGGCG
>JAIWOM010000045.1 GCA_020216895.1 Microcella sp. | reverse complement strand
CAGCTGCCGGCGGCGCGCGGGTCGCGGAACTCGGCGGCGCTCCACTTGCGGGCCGAGCTGAACGGCACGGCCGCGGTCAGCTCGAGGCTGGCGACGGCGGCGAACCGCTCGCCGAGGGCCTTCGCGGTGGCGTTCGCGTCACGATCGGCGGCGAAGTGGCCGAGCGCCGCATCCCACCCCGCGGGCGTACTGGCAGCGACCCCGTCGGCCGACGCCAGACGGTGGCCGTCAATCGTCTCGACGCCGTCGAGCACCAAACGCCCCTCGGTCAGGGTGCCCGTCTTGTCGAGGCAGAGCATGTCGACGCGGGCGAGGCCCTCGACCGCGGCGAGCTCCTGCACCAGCACCTCGTGCCGGGCGAGCTTCACCGCGCCGACGGCGAGCGCGACGCTCGTCATGAACACCAGGCCCTGCGGGATCATCGCGATGAGGCTCGCGGCCGAGGCGACCGCCGCCTCGCGCCAGGCGCCGGTCGCGATGGCGACCTCCCAGCCGCCGACCGCCTGCATCTGCCCGTTGACGACGATCGCGCCCACCGGCAGGAGGGCGATGGTGATCCACGTGATGATGCGCGCGATGCCGGTGCGCAGCTCGCTGCTCACCAGCGAGAACTGCTTCGCCTCGGCCGTGATGCGCGCGGCGTACGAGTCGGCGCCGACGCGGATGACCCGCGCGAGCCCGCTGCCCCCGACGATCGACGAGCCCGAGAGCAGCTCGCGCCCGACCGCCGCGTCGAGCGCATCGGCCTCGCCGGTGAGCAGGGATTCGTCGACCTCGAGCCCGTTCGCCTCGAGCACGACGGCATCGGCGGTGACCTGGTCGCCCGCGGAGAGCACGAGGATGTCGTCGAGCACGACGTCGGCGACCCGCACTTCGTGCAGCGATTCCGTGCCGTCATCGTCGCGGCGCAGCACCCGCGCGCGCGGCGCGTTGAGCACGGCCAGACGGCTGAGGGTGAGCTTGGCGCGGAACTCCTGGGCTACGCCGATGACGACGTTGGCGATGACGAAGAAGCCGAAGAGGGCATCCTGCCAGTAGCCGAGAACCAGCAGCAGGGCGAAGCTGCCGCCGACGATCAGGTTGAACAGCGTGAACAGGTTCGCCTGCATGATGCGCCAGAACGAGCGGCCGGTGTCGCTCGGCATGGCGTTGCCCTCGCCGCGGGCGAGCCGCTCGCGCACCTCGGTGAGGCTCAGCGGGCTGGGTGTCAGGGCGCTCACGGGGCAGATCATAGCCGCGCCGACTATGGGCCAATCGGCTTGAGCGACGGCTTGGGTCTAGCGCCACGGCAGTCGTCAACAGAGGAGCCCGGGCCGATTTGAAACCCCGATTCAGGGTCCATGGGTCTTGGCCGGGGGATATCTGCGAAGGTTCGCTGGAACCTTCCGTGGTTCGCATTCGCCGCAACATTTCGACCGGCCTGCGGAGGGTCTTCCTCAAAGTGTCGGAGGTATTGAGTTAAGATGACGTCTAGACGTCAAAGGGGGATGGCAGTGACTAGGTTCCAACCAGGTCAGGTCCGCGACGCGATCTTCTCGTTTCTGTCGACTCGCGGGATCGACGGCGCTTCCCTCGCTGACATCGAACTCTGGTTTGAGCTTCAGTTCGGTGGACCTGCTCCCTCGTCGTCTATCCGCTCATATCTTCAGGCGAACACGCCCGGCGACTTTGAGCGTCTAAGTCGGGGCAAGTACCGACTCTCACTCGAGGAGCCAAGCGGGGACGTTGAGTTCCTGCCAGTGGTCGGTTCCAATGAGCCATTCGAGTTTGGAAGGGCCAAGCTCTTCCACGGTGACTCTCTCGAATGGCTTGACTCTCAGCCAAAGAACTCGATCCATGGTGTTGTCACCGACCCTCCATATGGACTGGTCGAGTACACGCCACTTGAACAGGCAAAGCTTCGAGCGGGCCGCGGAGGCAACTGGAGGCTACCCCCTTCGTTTGATGGCCACACTAGGTCTCCGTTGCCGCGATTCACGACTCTGTCATCGACAGAGTTGGAAGAGTTGGGCAGATTCTTTGGACTGTTGGGCAAACGTCTTCTTCCGGTGCTTGTCCCGGGCGCACACGTCCTGGTAGCGGCCAATCCACTTCTAAGCCACCTTGTTGCGTACGCGCTCGACAGCGCGGGGCTCGAGAGGCGGGGCGAGGTCGTCCGTCTCGTTTCAACCATGCGTGGAGGCGATAGGCCGAAGAACGCACATGACGAGTTTCCGGACGTATCAGTTATGCCTCGCTCTCAGTGGGAGCCGTGGTTGTTGTTCAGGAAGCCCATCGAAGGCACCGTTGCGCAGAATTTGCGCAGGTATGGAACGGGCGGGCTTCGTCGCATTTCGGACGAGCAACCCTTCGGCGACGTAATCCGGTCGAGCCCGACTCAGGCAAGAGAACGTCTCATCGCTAACCATCCTTCGTTGAAGCCACAAGCATTCCTTCGCCAAGTTGTGCGAGCGATCCTGCCAATGGGCGAAGGTATCGTCCTCGATCCATTCGCCGGGTCCGGTTCCACACTCGCCGCGGCCGAAGCCGTCGGCTACAGGTCTGTCGGGGTGGAGATGGACGAGCAGTATTTCGACTTGGCGAAACGTGCGATTCCGTCCCTGGTCAAGGTGCCCGATCGTCCATCAACGGTCGAGGTAGACCCAGCCGCTTCGCAGCTTGTTGACCCCATCGCGATCGAGGGTTGAGGTCCGCGTGCCCAATTCGCCTCTCTCGTTACGACGGAAGTCGTCGGGCTCAACGCTGGCGACGTACACCTCTCGAAAGAGAAGTGGGTGTCTAGCCTCTGCTGGCTCAGTTTGAGTGTCCGTCTCATAGACAAAAACTGCCATCCACTGCTTCCGCCCCCCGTGGGTGTCGACAGCGCCTCCACGCTTCTTCGTTGTCTTAATCTCTACGCCTTCACTGCCCGCTTTGACACTGTCATTCGGATACACACCTCGTGCAACAAGATCGGGGTGCCCGTTGAAGTACCCGTTTCGGCTGAGTGAGCGCGAGTGCTTGGCAAGTGAATCGGTCAGCATGTCTGAGATAGTCCCGGACAAGATTGCTGGGCGCAGCATGTCGTCAAGTCGCGACAACTTACGACTAATCAAGTGAGTATTCACGTCGTAGAAGAAGTCGTACACGTCCTGCATCGCAGACTGGAAGTCGAGAACTCGAAGGTTGTAGGGCAACGAGGGCGCGGGATTGAACTTCTCTTGGAATACCTCTTGCCGTGTGATCACAACGTCATGCTAACTGCGACAAGCGGCACCTCCGCCAGTCCTGCCGCCAATGTGTCGAAGTAGTCACACCTCGATTAGTGCTGTTTTCATCGGCACTGGCTCCTCGTTCGGTGTGCGGGAGCACGTTGCGGTTCGTCAGGAGAGCAAGCCCACCTAGTTACCCGCCGACGAGCGGCCCGAAGCGGGCCGGCAGCGTGTCGCGGTGCGCGTGCCGCAGCTCGGCGAGCGAGAGCGTGAAGCGGTCTTGCACCTCGAGGCCGTCGACCTCGGCGTCGGTGACGCCGATGCGCAGCACGGGCACGTCGCGCCCGGCGCACAGGCCGCGGAACTTCACGTCGTCTTCGCGTGCCACCGACACGAGCGCGCGGGCCTGCGTCTCGGCGAGCAGCGCGGCGAGAGCATCCACCCCGTCGCGCTCCATGAGCTCGCCGAGCCAGACGCGGGCGCCGATGCCGAAGCGCAGCACGCCCTCGGCAAGGGTGGCGAGCAGGCCGCCTTCCGAGAGGTCGTGGGCCGAGGTCACGAGGCCGTCGGAGGCCGCGGCGGCGAGCAGGCCGGCGAGGTTCTTCTCGGCGCCGAGGTCGACGCGCGGCGGCAGCCCGCCCAGGTGGCCGTGGATGACGTCGGCCCAGACCGAGCCGTCGAGCTCGTCGCGCGTGATGCCGAGCAGGTAGAGGTTCTCGCCGTCGTCCTGCCAGCCGGAGGGCAGGCGGCGGTCGACGTGGTCGATGACGCCCATGACTGCTACGACGGGCGTCGGGTGGATCGGCACGTCGCCGGTCTGGTTGTAGAACGAGACGTTGCCGCCGGTGACCGGGATGCCCAGCTCGAGGCAGGCGTCGGCAAGGCCCGTCACCGCGCGCTCGAACTGCCACATCACGTCGGGGTTCTCGGGGCTGCCGAAGTTGAGGCAGTCGCTGACAGCGAGCGGCACCGCGCCGGTCGCGGCGACGTTGCGGTACGCCTCGGCGAGGGCCAGCTGGGCACCCGTGTACGGGTCGAGCTGGCAGTAGCGGCCGTTCGCGTCGGTCGCGAGCGCGACCCCGAGGCCCGACTCCTCGTCGACGCGGATCATGCCCGCATCGTCGGGCGTCGCGAGCGCGGTGTTGCCGCCGACGTAGTAGTCGTACTGGTCGGTGATCCAGGCCGTGTCGGCGAGGTTCGGTCCGCCGAGCACCCGCAGCGCCTGGGCGCGCAGCGCGGTGTCGTCGGCCGGGCGGGCGAGCCGCGCGGCGGTGTCTGCCTGCAAGGCGTCCTGCCACGCGGGCCGGGCGTAGGGCCGGTGGTACACGGGGCTGTCGATCGCGACCGTCTTCGGGTCGACGTCGACGATGGTCTCGCCCTGCCAGTGGATGACGAGCCGGCCCGTGTCGGTGACCTCGCCGAGCACGCTCGTCTCGACGTCCCACTTGGCGGTGACGGCGAGGAAGGCCTCGAGCTTCTCGGGCCGCACGATCGCCATCATGCGCTCCTGGCTCTCCGACATGAGGATCTCCTCCGCCGTGAGCGAGGGGTCGCGCAGCAGCACCTTGTCGAGGTCGATCACCATGCCGCCGTCGCCGTTGCTCGCGAGCTCGGAGGTCGCGCAGGAGATGCCGGCGGCGCCCAGATCTTGGATGCCCTCGACGAGCTCGCCCTGGAACAGCTCGAGGCAGCATTCGATGAGCACCTTCTCGGCGAACGGGTCGCCCACCTGCACGGCTGGGCGCTTCCGTGTCTTCTGGCCGGCCGCCGCCTCTGCGGCCGGCTCGCTCCGGTCGCCGTGCACGCCGCCGACCTCCGCGTCCTCGCCCTCGAACGACTCGCTCGCGAGGATCGAGGCGCCGCCGATGCCGTCGCCACCGGTGCGGGCGCCGAACAGCACGACCTTGTTGCCGACGCCGCGGGCGTTCGCCAGGTGGAGGTCCTCGTGGCGGAGCACGCCCACGGCGAGCGCGTTGACGAGGGGGTTGGCCTGGTACACGGCGTCGAAGACGGTCTCGCCACCGATGTTCGGCAGGCCGAGGCAGTTGCCGTAGTGGCTGATGCCGCTGACGACGCCGGGCACGACGCGCGCCGTGTCGGCGTGGTCGATGGCACCGAAGCGGAGGGCATCCATGACCGCGACGGGTCGGGCGCCCATGGAGATGATGTCGCGCACGATGCCGCCCACGCCGGTCGCGGCGCCCTGGAACGGCTCGATGTAGCTGGGGTGGTTGTGGCTCTCGATCTTGAAGGTGACAGCCCAGCCCTCGCCGATGTCGACGACGCCCGCGTTCTCGCCCATGCCGACCATCAGGTGGGTCTTCATCTCGTCCGAGACCTTCTGGCCGAACTGCCGCAGGTGCACCTTGCTCGACTTGTAGGAGCAATGCTCGCTCCACATGACCGAGTACATCGCGAGCTCGCCGCTGGTCGGGCGCCGCCCGAGCAGGGCCTTGATCGCGGCGTACTCGTCGGCCTTCAGGCCGAGTGCCTCGAAGGGCTGCACCTTGTCGGGGGTGGCGGCGGCGTTCTCGACGGTGTCCGGAGCGGGACGGCCGGGGGCGGGGTTCGTCACGGCTGCCAGCCTACCGGCGGCCTAGGCTGGTGCCATCGCCCGCTCACCCGACCACCACCGGAGCCGCCATGACCTCCCGCATGATCTGGATGTACGCCGCGATCGGCATCCTCGTCTTCCTCGGCGCGATGTTCCTGGGGCTGGCGCTCAACGGATGACCTCGGGATGCTGAGCGCATGACCCCGCTGACGCTGCTCGACTTCGTCGACCTCGACGCGGTGCCCGAGCGCGGCCTCGGCTTCTTCCTCATGCTCGCCGCGCTGCTGCTCGCGGTCGCGCTGGTCATCATCGTCATCATCGAGCTCGTCACCCGGCTCGCCGCACCCCGGCACCCCTGGGCGGGATCGCTGCTGCGCCACACCCGCCTCGCCCTGCGCCTGCTGCTGGCCGCGATCGCCGTGCAGATCGCCGTCAGCCTCGCGGCCGTCGAGACCCGGTTCTCGGTCGCGATCGACCGGCTGCTCACCATCGCGGTCATCGGCCTGTTCGCGTGGGTGCTGTTCGAGATCGTCGACCACGCCTTCGAGGGGGCGATGGCGCGGTACCCGGTCGGCGCGGAGGCGACGCGCAGTGCGCGCCGGGCGCACACGCAGCTGACCTTCCTGCGCCGGCTCACCACCGTGATCATCATCGTCGTCGCCGTCAGCTCCGCGCTGCTGACCTTCCCGCAGATGCAGGCGGTCGGCGCGAGCCTGCTCGCCTCCGCCGGCCTCGCGAGCATCATCGCGGGTCTCGCCGCGCAGTCGACCCTCTCGAACGTCTTCGCCGGCGTGCAGCTGGCGTTCTCCGACGCGATCCGCGTCGACGACATCGTCATCGTCGAGGGCGAGTGGGGGCGCATCGAGGAGATCACGCTCACCTACGTCGTCGTGCGCATCTGGGACGACCGCCGGCTCGTCGTGCCCTCCACCCGCTTCACCACCGAGCCCTTCGAGAACTGGACCCGCACCGGCAGCGAGCTGCTCGGCTCGGTCGAGCTCGACCTCGACTGGCGGGTCAGCCCCGCCACGATGCGTGAGCGGCTCGACGCCCTGCTGGGCGACACCCCGCTGTGGGACGGCCGCGTGTCGGTGCTGCAGGTCTCCGACGCGACGGGCGGGCTGGTGCGCATCCGCATTCTCGTCAGTGCGGCGGATGCGGGCTCGCTGTTCGACCTGCGCAACTACGTGCGCGAGCAGCTCGTCGAGTGGGTGCGCCGCGAGAGCCCGAGCGCGATGCCGCGCACGCGCGTCATCGTGGACGGCGCCGAAACCACGGCCGCGCCCGACCCGTCGGACGGCTCGGCGCGTCGCCAGCTGTTCAGCGGAACGCCCGAGGCGCACCAGCGCGCGCAGCAGATGATGGCGCCGTCGGCCGACCCGGTGGCCCCGAGCCGCGCGGGTGCCTGACTAGCTCTTCGGGACCGGCGGGCCCAGGATCAGCAGCACGGTGAACAGCACCACGACCGCGAGCAGGATCAGCGCCGCCAGCAGGTACGGGTGGTTGAGCATCCAGCGCACGAGGCGGTCGAACCAGCGCTGGTCGCGCGGGTCGTCGGTGGCCTCGCGCCGCCAGTTGCCCTCGAGCTTGCCCGTGCGGTGCGCCCAGACGTCGAACGGGATCGTCGCGTAGGGGATCACCGCGGTCGCGACGGCGAGCACGGCGAGCCCCGGATTCCAGCGCTGGTTGATCGCGGTGAGCACTGCCGTTGCGCCGTAGGTGAGGAACACGAAGCCGTGGATGCTGCCGCCGATGGTGACGGCGGAGCCCGCGTTCTCCTCGCCGACGACGGCGCGGAAGATGAGGGCCGCGATCAGGATGGTCCAGGTGATCGCCTCGGCGATCGCGACGATGCGGTAGAGCGTCTTCGGGGTGAGGCGCGCGGTCGGCGCGGCAGTCGAGGTCACGCCGCTAGCTCAGCACGCTCTGCTTGATCACCGATGTGAAGAAGGTCAGGCCGTCGACGCCCGAGCGCATCGCCGCGGGCGTGTTCGGGCCGAAGCCCGGCTCGACCGCGTGCTCGGGATGCGGCATGAGGCCGACCACGTTGCCGCGCTCGTTGCGCAGGCCCGCGATGTCGCGCAGCGAGCCGTTCGGGTTCACGTCGAGGTAGCGGAAGGCGACGAGGCCCTCGCCCTCGAGGCGATCGAGGGTCTCCTCGTCGGCGATGAACCCGCCCTCGCCGTTCTTCAGCGGGATCGTGATCTCCTGGCCGACCGTGAAGCCGTTCGTCCAGGCGCTGTCGGTGCTCTCGACGCGCAGCCGCTGGTCGCGGCGGATGAAGTCGCCGTGGTCGTTGCGGATCAGACCGCCGGGCAGCAGGTGCGCCTCGACGAGGATCTGGAAGCCGTTGCAGATGCCGAGGACGGGCATCCCGCTGTTGGCCGCATCGATGACCTCGGCCATGATCGGCGAGCGGGCCGCGATGGCGCCGCAGCGCAGGTAGTCGCCGTAGCTGAAGCCGCCCGGCAGCACGATGGCGTCGACGCCCTGCAGGTCGTGCGTGCCGTGCCAGAGGGCGACGGGCTCGGCGCCCGCGAGGCGCACCGCGCGCTGGGCGTCGCGGTCGTCGAGCGAGCCCGGGAAGGTGACGACGCCGATGCGCACTAGCGAACCGCCTCCTCGGCGACGTGCACGCTCACGACGTCTTCGATCACGCCGTTGCTCAGCATGTCGGCCGCGAGCTGGCGGGCCGTCTCGAGCATCGCCGCGTCGGCCACGTCGACGTGCAGCTCGAAGCGCTTGCCGATGCGCACGTCGGCGATGCCCTCGTGGCCGAGGCGGTGCAGGGCTCCGGCGACGGCCTTGCCGGCCGGGTCGAGCAGCTCGGCCTTGGGCATGACCTCGACGACGATGGTGGGCACGATGGACTCCCCGGGGTGGGTCGGCAGGCGGATGCCTCGAGTCTACTGAGCGGTCGCGGGCGGTCGCGCCGCGGTCGGCGCGCCGCTCAGCCGGCGGCGAGCAGGTGGTCTGCCCGCGCGAGGGTCGGCGCGATGAGCTCGGCGTTCGCCTGGTCGGGGCCGAGCGCCCACGCGCGCGCCGCCTCCGGTGTCTTGCCGAACGCGACGTGCCGGGCGAGCAGCCGCTCGAGCCGCGTCGCCTCGTCGAGCACGACGCCGACCGTCAGGTCGAGCAGCGGCGCCACCCGCTGCCAGCCGCCCTGATCGAGCAGCAGGTAGTTGCCCTCCACGACGATGCACCGCAATTCAGGAGTCAGCGCGAGCTGCCCGGGCACCGGCTCCTCGACACGCCGGTCGAAGCCCGGCGCGAGCACGGGCGCTCCTGAATTGTGGAGATCGCGGAGGCGCTCGAGCAGGGCGACGAAGCCGTCGACGTCGAAGGTGTCGGGGGCGCCCATGCGCTCGCGGCGTCCGAGCTGGGTGAGCTCGGCCTGCGGCAGGTGAAACCCGTCCATCGGCAGCACGCGCGCGGCCGGCAGGAGGTCGACGAGCTCGGCGGCCGCGGTCGACTTGCCGGCGCCGGGCTCTCCGGCCAGGCCCACGAGGATCGGAAGAGCATACGTTTAGGGAAAGAGTGT
>JAIWOM010000044.1 GCA_020216895.1 Microcella sp. | reverse complement strand
CCTCGGGCGCCAGCGTGCCGTCGAAGTCGAGGGCGACCAGCAGGCGGTCGACCCCCGCGACGCGGGTGATCGCGGCCCGCAGCTCCGGGTCGATGTCCGGCGCCGAGGGTGCCGTCATCGGGCGCTCGAGTGGTGGCTCGCGTGCCGCAGAGTGTCGAGGAAGGTGCTCGACCAGCGCGCCACGTCGTTGTCGCGCACGCGGCGGCGCAGGGCGCGCATCCGGGTCGTGCGCTCGCGACGGGGCATGCGGGCGGCCGCCACCATGGCCTCCTTCAGCCCGTCGATGTCGTGCGGGTTCACCAGCAGCGCGTTCTTGAGCTCGTCGGCCGCGCCGGCGAACTCGCTGAGCACGAGCACACCATCGACGTCGAGCCGGCAGGCGACGTACTCCTTCGCCACCAGGTTCATGCCGTCGCGCAGAGCCGTGACGAGCATGACGTCGGCGGCGAGGTAGAGCGCCACCATCTCCTCGCGCGGGTAGCCGTGGTGCAGGTACGACACGGCGCTGTGGCTGATGGTGGCGTAGGTGCCGTTCAGCCGACCGACCGTGAGCTCGATCTCGTCGCGCAGCTGCATGTAGGCCTCGACCCGCTCGCGACTCGGGCTGGCCACCTGCACGAGCACCGCGTCGCCGACCCGCAGCCGACCCTCGCCGAGCAGCTCGCCGAACGCCTTCAGGCGATGCCGGATGCCCTTCGTGTAGTCGAGGCGGTCGACGCCGAGGAAGATCGTGTCGGGGTCGCCGAGGTCGGCGCGGATCTGCCGCGCGCGCTCCTGCACCTCCGGGCGCCGCGCGATCTCCTCGAAGCTCTCGACATCGATCGAGATCGGGAAGGCCTTGGCCACGACAGCGCGGTGGCCCCCCTGCCCGTCGGGCACGCGGATCTCGGGACTCTTCGCCGCGTAGCCGAACAGCCGCCGCACCGCACGCGAGAAGTTGCCCGCATCGGCCACGCGCTGGAAGCCGATCACGTCAGCCCCGAGCAGCCCCTCGACCACCTGGCGGCGCCACGGCAGCTGCGCGTAGATGCCGTACGGCGGGAAGGGGATGTGGTGGAAGTAGCCGATCGTCAGATCGGGGCGCTGCTCGCGCAGCAGGCGCGGCACGAGCTGCAGCTGGTAGTCGTGCACCCAGACCGTTGCGCCCGGCGCGGCGATGCGGGCGGCGGCGTCGGCGAAGCGCTGGTTGACGGTCGTGTAGGCCTCCCACCACTCACGGTGGAAGCTCGGGGCGGCGATGACATCGTGGTACAGCGGCCACAGCGTGTCGTTGCTGAAGCCCTCGTAGTAGCGCTCGAGCTCGAGCGCGCTGAGCGGCACCGGCACGAGCCGGGTGCCGTCGACGTCGAACGGGTCGAGCTCGGCATCCGGCGCGCCGGCCCAGCCGACCCAGGCGCCGTCGGCCGCGGCCATGACGGGCTCGAGCGCGGTCACGAGCCCGCCGGGCGAGCGCGCCCACACGGTCGAGCCGTCGGGAGCGGTGCGGCGGTCGACGGGCAGGCGGTTGCTCACGACGATGAAGTCGTAGCGGCGCGCGTCGGTGCCATGTGGTGCGGTGCCGTGCGAAGCGGTGCCGTGCGAAGCGGTGGGGTGCGGGTCGGTCATGGCGCTCGTGCGTCTCCTCGTGGGGGATCGTCGGTGCGGGGCAGTCCGGCACCGGCCACGGTACCAGCCGGAGATTTCACCGCCCTTCAGACCGCGTTCACCCGGCGCTCCGGCCCGCCACGGCGCCATCGCCGTACAGTGACGACGTGATCCCCATCGGAATGGGTACGACGAGCGTGCTGCCGCGGCGCCTGCACGACGCCTTCCGCCTGGCCGCCGACGCCGGCTTCGACGGCATCGAGATCATGATCACGAGCGACCGCGACACGCACGACCCCCGCGTCATCGGCGCGCTCAGCGAGCGGTATCGGATGCCCGTGCTCAGCATCCACGCCCCCGTGCTGTTCTTCAGCACCTTCGTGTTCGGCCGCAACCCCCGCGTCAAACTTGAACGCAGTATCGCGCTTGCCCGCGAGGGCGGGGCGAGCACCGTCGTCATGCACCCGCCGTACCGCTGGCAACGACGCACGGCCGCTGGCCTCGTCGACATGGTGGCAACCCTGCAGGCCGCGAGCGGCATCACGATTGCGGTCGAGAACATGTTCCCGGTCACGGTGCGCGGGCGTGACGCCCAGGCCTATGCCCCCGACTGGAATCCGGGAAACCTCGACATCGCGGCCCTCACCCTCGACTTGTCGCACGCCGCGCTCGCCGGGGTGAGCGCTCTCGACCTCGCCGATCTGTGGGGAGACCGGTTGCGGCACGTCCACTTGTGCGACGGCTCGGCGACCGAACCGAACGCGATGGTGCTCGACGAGCACCTGGTTCCGGGGCGCGGAGCCCAGCCGGTCGCCGAGGTTCTCGCTCTTCTCACCCGCCAAGGCTTCGACGGCACCATCATCGCCGAGATCAACTCGCGGGCGTGCGGCAGAAATGACGAGCAGCGCGTCGACTGGCTGCGCGAGACGCTCGACTTCGCCCGACGGCACACTCAGATGTGGACGGATGCTGCCTCGCCGCCTGACCGCGCCGCAGCGGTCGACCCGACCCTCTAGCGCCTCCTACAGCGCGGGTGTCTCCGTCCGCCTTCCCGCCCGGTCGTAGGCCCACACCGCGATTCCGAGATCAATGCGGTCGTCGTCGAGGAGCGGGTCTCGCCCCACGATCTCGCGAATGCGTGCAAGGCGATGCCGAACAGTGTTGGGGTGAACAAAAAGAGCGTCGGCCGTGGCCGACACAGAACCGTGGTGGCTAACGAACTCTCGAAGGGTGTCGAGTAGCTCGGCGCCTCCGCGAACCCGCGTCGTCACCAGAGGACGAACGAGCTGCCCCACAAACGGTGCGAGACGAGAACGTGGCTGTTGTTCGAGCAGGGCGGCCAGCGTCGCTAAGGTCTCAGGGCCAGCGATCGTTCCCCGACGGCGAGCAAGCATCAGTGTGGCGCGCGCCTCCCCGATCCCGAGCGCGAGATCGGCCAGTGGGAGGGAACTGGAGTATCCGAAGACAAGTTGAACCTGCTTCGAGACGTCGCTGGCCTGTCTCCCATCAGGGGTAATCACCAGCACATCTGACGCGGTCTCTCCGATCACGGCCGTGGAGTGCAGCCGCGAGAGAAGACCACCGGTACCCTCTGGCCACGCAGAAACAACCAGCTGGTCCGGGTCGACCCCTCCGCGATGGAGATCGGGAAGCAGGGCGGCAGGTTGCGCGAGCCCCTCGACAACGAGGGTCATGAGCTGGCCGATCCGCCGTCGAGTATTGGATTCAGAGACCCGCTCATTTCGCCGAGCGATGTGCACGACGCGCGCGAACCTCGCGAGAAGGGCCGAATCCGGCGGAATGCCAGTGCCCTGCCAGCGCAGGCGCTCATCGTCGTCAATGTCGACCTCAATCGAGGCGCGACCGCGATGGTCGCTGTCGCCAAGAGCAGACGAGCGGGTGACAATCTCGAGTCGTCCCGAGAAATCCTCTCCACCAAGTCTCAGCATGTCCGTGACGGTGGACCCAGAGCGGAGCAATTCCATGGCGCGACTGACGGGGTCAAACTCGGCAGGCACGCGAAGGCGATCTTCCAGCAGTCTGTCGCTCAGCGCACGGAAAGGTACGCCGTGCGCCATCGAGAGTAAGGCGATGCCTCGCCGCTGACAGGCCTCCTCGAGCGCTTCGGGTACTTCTGTATGAACCTCACCGAGACCAAGACAGATTCCAGCGCACGCGGCGTCGGCCACGGACTCAACGAATCTCACGGCCTCGTGGGGGTCAACCAATGCCGCCCCGACCGTGCAGACGAGTTCTCCCTCCCGAATATGCGGGCGAGGATCCGCGACTTCCGTCACGTGCACCCAGGTGATGGGCCGGTGAAGTGACTCGGGAGTCGCCGCAACAATCGCGAGACCGAAACTCTCCTCGCCAACCAGGTCACTGATTGTCAAGCCACCGCGCCAACTCGCTTCCACCATAAGTTGGAGATTAGTACAATGAAAAGCGCGAGATGAGGCCCTCTCTCCAAGAAAAATCGGTTCTCGTTGCACGGCGGCACACTCGTTCCCATAATGAGGGCAGCCAAAGGAGGCCCTCATGAGTGACGTGTCCACCCCCAACCCCGTCGCGACCGCAACGACTCTTCGTCGTGAATTCACGCTGCTGTCGTCGTTCGCCTTCGCTTTCGCGTTCATCTCTCCCATCGTCGCGCTGTACGGAATCTTCGGCCTGGCATTGACGACAGCGGGCCCGAGTTTCTGGTGGGGCTTTCTCATCGTCTTCGCGGGCCAGATCCTTGTCGCCCTGGTGTTTGCCATGCTCGTTTCGCGATGGCCGCTCGAGGGCTCGATCTACCAGTGGACCTCTCGCCTTATCGGGCCAACCGCAGGCTGGTTCGCAGGCTGGGCGTACTTCTGGACCCTCGTGATCGCGATGGCGACAGTTGCCCTAGGGGCCGCTGGCTTCTTAGCGAACATCTTTGGACTTCAGCAGCCCAGCGCGGTTGAGCGAGCATGGATTGCCTTCGGGGTGCTCGTTTTCGGCACTCTCATCAACATCGCGGGACAGACTGTTCTCAAGATCTTCATGCTGGCGAGCATCGCGGCTGAGGTCATCGGTTCGATCGGTCTCGGCATTTGGCTCCTGGCCTTCCACCGCGTCAATGACATCTCCGTACTCTTCTCGGGCGGCGACGGCATCGGGGTTGCATCTGCGGACTACTTTGCCCTGTCAGGCCCCTTCCTCATCGCCCTCGCTTTCATCGGGTTTTCTTTCGTCGGATTCGAAAGCGCGGGGTCTATCGCTGAGGAGGTTGCCGAGCCGCGCAAGAACCTCCCGAAGGCGATTCTCTTCTCCATCTCCTTTATTGCCGTCGTGGTGATGTTCTCGAGCTTGTCGATCATCCTCGCGATTCCCGACCTTGATGCCGTTCGCGACGGAGAGGTGGGCGACCCGGTATACGAAACGCTGACGGCTCAGCTGGGAGCCGGAATCGCCACGCCAATTGAAATCCTCTTTGTCATCGGCTTCGTCGCAAGCTTCCTCGCTCTTCAAACTTCGGCATCACGCATGCTGTGGGCGAAGGCCCGCGACGGAGCACTGCCGGGGGCGGGAGTGCTGACACGGCTGAGCAAGAAGCAGCGTCAGCCGATTGTCGCGCTCCTCGTCACCACGGTGATTGGCACCCTGCTCTTCTTGCTGAGCAATGTCGCGAGCGATCTCTACACGCTGATGGTCAACTTCACCGCGGGTGGGTTCTACCTCTCGTTCCTCTTCCCCCTGATCGGATTCCTCGTCGTCGTCACCCGTCGTACGTGGCGGGCCGGACCATTCAGCCTCGGAAACTGGACGGCCCTCGTCGCGTGGGTTGCGGTGGTTTGGGCGAGTTTGCAGCTGATCAACATCGCGTGGCCGCGCGAGGTGTACGAGCAGGCCTACCTTGACTGGTCGATCATCATCGGCGCAGTCGTCATCAGCGTGATCGGAGTGGTGTTCTGGATCGGCGCCCGCAAACGCATTCCTTCCGTCGTCGGTGTTGAATACACCGATAGCGACGAGAATCACGCACGGTGACAACGGCCCCCCCGATCACGACGGCAGCAGAGGGTCGGGTCGCGATCGTCACCGGAACCGCCAGCGGCATTGGCGCAGCAACCGCCGCAGAGTTGAGCGCGCGCGGCTGGCTCGTCGCAGGTGTTGACCGTCGCCCGTCATACGGATGCGCGCTCAGTATTGAGGCGGACGTCACCGACGCCGACGCCGTAACGCGGGCAGTCGAGAAGGTAGAAGCGGAACTCGGAACTGTGACGGGCATCGTCTCGGCCGCGGGGTACTACGAAACCGCAACCGTTGACGACGTTACCGAGGCGCAGTGGCACCGAATGCTCAGGGTTCACGTGGGCGGATTCCTGCATGTCACGCGGGCGGCCCTTCCGGGAATGATTCGCCGAGGCGGTGGCGCAATCGTCGCAATTACGAGCGAGTTGGCTGTGGGAGGCGGTGGCCGAGGCGACGCTCACTACTCAGCCGCGAAGGGGGCCCTCCAAGGAATGATGCGAAGTCTCGCCGTCGAGCTCGCACCGACGGGGGTGCGCGTTAACGCTGTTGCGCCCGGACCAACGGATACCCCGCTCCTGGCCCAAGACTCGCCATGGCGCGCACCCGAGTATCTCGCGACGCTGCCGACCGGGCGTCTGACCCGCCCTGACGAGGTGGCGCTGTGCGCAGCATTTCTCCTCGATGATGGAACGTTCTGCGTCGGCGAAACACTGAACCCGAACTCTGGAGCGGTGATCTGATGGGGACGACCAACCTCGAGGGAGCGGTCGCACTCGTGACCGGTGCCGCTCAAGGAATGGGGGCGGCCCACGCGAGACGCCTCGCGGAGGCAGGTGCACGAGTCGGGGTGAATGACCGAATCGCCAGTGACGCGCTCTCCGCACTCGCAGATGAAATCGGAGGACTAGCCGTTCCGGGAGACGTTTCTGTGCGAGACGACGTCACCGCGATCGTCGATCGAGTGACACAGTGGGCGGGAGCGCCCGACGTTCTCGTAGCCAATCACGCCTACATGACGATGGCACCCATCCGAGAGGCTGATCTCGACGATTGGTGGCGGGTGCTGGACACCAATCTCGGCGGCACATTCGCACTGATTCAAGCCTGCCTGCCCGGAATGCGCGAGCGAGGGCGGGGGCGCATCGTGGTCATCTCGAGCGAGTGGGGCATCGTCGGATGGCCGGAGGCCACAGCCTACTGCGCCTCGAAAGCTGGCCTTATTGCCCTCGTCAAGACGCTCGGTCGAGAGCTCGCCCCAGAGGGAATCATCGTCAATGCTGTCGCACCCGGCGTCACCAACACTCCCCAGCTCGCCGTTGACGCTCGGGCGGCTGGGGTGCCGGTCGCGGACGTCATTGAGTCCTACGCTCGGGTGATCCCTCTGGGACGTGTTGGCGAGGTTGACGAGCTCGCGAACGCCGTGCTCATGTTGAGCGACTTCCGGCAGGGCTCAATGGTGGGCCAGGTGGTGCAGGCAAACGGTGGATCGACGCGCACGCGGGCATAGCCTCGACAGAGACCAGGAGAAACCAATGACCATCGACACCGCACCGCGACCGCAGGAAGAGCCCGTAGGCCCCGTGGACGGCCAATCGTCACCGCGCTATGCGGGCTTCACGACTTTCGCTCGACTCCCTCGCATCAATGATGTCAGTGGGTGGGACGTCGCAGTCGTTGGAGTGCCGTTCGACGCGGGAGTAACTTTTCGTTCGGGTGCCCGCTTTGGCCCGGCCGCTGTTCGAGAAGCGTCACGTCTCCTGCGACCATACAATCCAGCTCTTGAATCGATGCCCTTTGCGGATGCACAGGTGGTCGATGCCGGCGACCTTGATGCCAACCCCTTTGATATTGAATCGGCTCTGCACGACATGCAGAAGGGCTTTGCACCCCTCATGAGCGATGGCAGACCGGTCATGACCCTCGGTGGTGATCACACTGTCGCCCTCCCGGCTCTTCGGGCGGTAACAGCCGAGCATGGGCCAGTGGCGCTCGTTCACTTCGACGCGCACCTTGACACCTGGGATACCTATTTTGGTGCGCCCTACACTCACGGAACTCCGTTCCGCCGAGCGTCGGAGGAAGGGCTGTTGCGTAAAGACCGCTCCGCCCACGTCGGAATTCGCGGCTCGCTTTACAGCAAGCAAGATCTCCTCGATGACCACGATCTTGGCTTCACGATCGTGCACTGTCGCGACTTCGATCGCCTCGGCGCTCCCGGAATCATTGACCGCATCCTTGACCGCATCGGCGACGCGCCGCTCTACATTTCCATTGATATCGACGTGCTCGACCCGGGTTTCGCGCCGGGCACCGGAACCCCCGAGGCGGGCGGGATGACGAGTCGGGAACTCCTGGAGGTGCTCCGTGGATTGAGCGAGACGCGGATCGTCTCCGCCGACATCGTGGAAGTAAGCCCCCCGTACGACCACGCGAGCATCACCGCGGTCGCGGCAGCGAACCTTGCCTACGAGCTCATCACGATCATGTCCGCCCAGCAAGCCGCCCGATGACACAGGACAGCTTCTGGCCGGACGGGATGCGGTCGGCGGCGGCGTTCACCTTTGACGTCGACGCGGAATCTGCCGTTGTTTGGGGGACACCTCAAAACGCCCGGCGGATGAGCGTGATGAGCCACCAGGCTTACGGTCCGCTCGTCGGTGTGCCCCGCATCCTGAATCTGCTTGCCGAGCACAGCATCACGGCAACATTTTTCGTGCCGGGCTTCACAGCGGAACGGTACCCCGAGATCGTGCGAGAAATCGCTGCGGCTGGTCACGAACTCGGTCATCACGGCTACCTCCATGAGCAACCGTCCGCGCTCAGCCGAGACCAGCAGATTGCAGCGCTCGACCGTGGGTTGGACGCTCTCGCGCACGTCGCCGGTGTGAAGCCTGTTGGCTATCGCGCTCCGATGTGGGACCTGTCGTGGGAGATGCCCGAACTGCTTCTTGAACGAGGCTTTTTGTACGACTCGAGCCTGATGGATGGCGACCGACCGTACGAACTCGCGGTTTCCTCTGCCCAGCCCGAGCCCGCATCTCTCGTCGAGATACCGATTCAGTGGACGCTCGACGATTGGGAGCAGTACTGCTTCCTGCCGGAGATCAGCGGCTCGGGATACATCGCGACCCCTGACCAGGCCCGCGCCCTATGGGAGTCAGAGCTCGACGGGCTCCACGCGGTGGGCGGCTGCTGGGTGCTCACCAACCACCCTTTCCTCTCAGGCCGACCGGGCCGCGCGGCATCGCTCGGAAAACTGATGGCGCGGGTCGTCGCTATGCCCGATGTCTGGGTTGCGCCACTGCGCGACATCGCTCGTCACACCCGCGCGCTCAACCTCAAAGCCCGTTCAATTCAACCGATCGACGTTACGGAGCTCGACGACTGAGTGGAGAACGGTCGTCGGCTAACTGAGGAACGCGCGCAGCAGCGACTGGGAGCCGGCCAGGTGCTCGGCCATGGCGGCGGCCGCCCGGTCGGCGTCGCCGACGAGAACGGCCCAGACGATATGCTCGTGCTGCTCGTCGGAGTGCGCGATGTTCGGCGCGAGCAGCGGGATGCGATCGAGCAGACGATTGACCGCCATGCGGTTCTCGGCGATCAGCGACACGAGGCTCGGGCTGCCCGACAGCTCGGCGATGGTGAGGTGCAGGCGCGAGTCGAGCCGTCGGTAGTCGTCGGCGGCGGCGGCGCGCAGCTCGATCAGGCGCGCGTTGAGCCTCTCGCGCTCGGCGGCCGTCAGGGCGCGGGATGCCGC
>JAIWOM010000043.1 GCA_020216895.1 Microcella sp. | reverse complement strand
GCGCGGCACGCCGGCGACGGGCACGAAGGGCTGCACGACCGCAGGGTCGCGCGGGTGAGCGCCGCGACGAACCCGCGCCCCGCATCCGGTGCCGGAAACACCGACGGCCCCTCGTGGGGAGGGGCCGTCGGGACGTCGGGGGCGGTGCCCGCATTGGGGGGAATCGGGCACCGCCACGGCAACACGTGATTGGGGGGAATCGCTCGTGCTGCCAAAGTCAGGCTTGCTGCTGACAGGTCAAGTGTAGGTCGCGGATTGCTCGGGTCAAGCGTTTTCGCCCCCCAGAATGTCCTCCATAGGGAGGACTCAGCAAAATGTCCCCCGACGGGGTACGAAATCGGCCCTTTCGGAGGCCTCTAGGATGGCCGTCGACCCCGTTCCGACGTCGGCAGACCAGGCCCGTTCGACGCCAATCGACCAAGGATGATGATGTCCAGCACCTCGATCGACAGCCTCCTGCACGAAGACCGGCGCTTCCCGCCGAGCCCCGAGTTCGCCGCAGCCGCGGTGGCCCAGCCCGCGATCTACGAGGAGGCCCGCGCCGACCGCCTCGCCTTCTGGGCGGCCCGGGCCCGCGAGCTGCACTGGCAGACCCCCTTCACCGAGACCCTCGACTGGTCGAACCCGCCGTTCGCGCGCTGGTTCGCCGACGGGAAGCTCAACGTGGCCGAGAACTGCCTCGACCGCCACGTCGCCGACGGTATCGGCGACCGCGTCGCGATCCACTGGGAGGGCGAGCCCGGCGACAGCCGCAGCATCACCTACGCCGAGCTCACCCGCGAGGTGAAGCGCGCCGCCAACATGCTCGCCGGTCTCGGCATCGGCCAGGGCGACCGCGTGGCGATCTACCTGCCGGTGATCCCCGAAGCGGTCATCGCCATGCTCGCCGTCGCGCGCCTCGGCGCGATCCACTCGGTGATCTTCGGCGGGTTCAGTGCCGAGAGCATCCGGGCCCGGGTCGAGGATGCCGATGCCACGCTCGTCATCACCGCCGACGGCGGCTGGCGCAAGGGCAAGGTCTTCCCGCTCAAGGGCGCCGTCGACGCCGCGCTCGCCGCCGGCGAGACGAGCGTGAAGAACGTGCTCGTCGTGCGTCGTGGCGAGAACGAGGTCGACTGGACCGAGGGCCGCGACCTGTGGTGGCACGAGCAGCTCGAGGGCGTCTCCGACGAGCACGAGCCGGAGGGCTTCGAGGCCGAGAACCCGCTGTTCATCCTCTACACGAGCGGCACGACCGGGAAGCCGAAGGGCATCCTCCACACCAGCGGCGGCTACCTCACCCAGGCGGCCTTCACGCACAAGAACGTCTTCGACCTCAAGCCCGAGACCGACGTCTACTGGTGCACCGCCGACGTCGGTTGGATCACCGGCCACAGCTACGTCGTCTACGGCCCGCTCGCCAACGGCGCGACGCAGGTGCTCTACGAGGGCACGCCCGACACGCCGCATCCGGGCCGCTGGTGGGAGATCATCCAGAAGTACGGGGTCAGCATCTTCTACACGGCCCCCACGGCGATCCGCTCGTTCATGAAGCTCGGCCGGGAGATCCCGCAGTCGTTCGACCTGTCGAGCCTGCGCGTGCTCGGCTCGGTCGGCGAGCCCATCAACCCCGAGGCCTGGGTCTGGTACCGCGAGATCATCGGCGGCGGCACGACCCCCGTCGTCGACACCTGGTGGCAGACCGAGACCGGCGCGATCATGATCAGCGCCCTGCCGGGCATCACCTGCGCCAAGCCCGGCTCGGCGCAGGTGCCCATGCCGGGCATCAGCGTCGACGTGCTCGACGAGGAGGGAGTGCACGTCGGCAAGGAGGCGGGCGGTCTGCTCGTCATCACCGAGCCGTGGCCGAGCATGCTGCGCGGCATCTGGGGCGACCCCGAGCGGTTCCGCGACACGTACTGGTCGAAGTTCGCGCACCTGCCGAACGGCCCGCTCTACTTCGCGGGCGACGGCGCGCACCTCGACGCCGACGGCGACGTGCAGCTGCTGGGCCGCGTCGACGACGTGATGAACGTCTCCGGGCACCGGCTGTCGACCATGGAGATCGAGTCGGCCCTCGTCTCGCATCCGATCGTCGCCGAGGCGGCCGTCGTCGGCGCGAGCGACGAGACCACCGGTCAGGCGGTCGTCGCCTTCGTGATCCTGCGGGCGAAGAAGGCCGGCAGCGTCACCGCGACCGAGGCGAGCACGATGCTGCGCCAGCACGTCGCCGAGCAGATCGGCGCCATCGCCCGTCCGCGGGAGGTGTTCGTCGTCGCCGAGCTGCCGAAGACCCGCTCGGGCAAGATCATGCGTCGCCTGCTGCAGGACATCGCGGAGGGGCGCGAGATCGGCGACACGACGACGCTCACCGACGTGAACGTCGTGCAGTCGATCCGCGGCACGCTCGACTAGCAGGGCGCACGCGCGAACGCCCCCGGCCTCAGGCCGGGGGCGTTCGCGATGGCAGACGGGGCGACGCGGGCTAGGCGAACTCGACGACCAGCTCGACCTCGACCGGAGCATCCAGCGGCAGCACCGCTACGCCGACAGCGCTGCGCGCGTGCTGGCCGCGCTCGTCGAAGATCTCCCCGAGCACCGTCGACGCGCCGTTCGCGACCGCCGGCTGGCCGGTGAAGTCGGGCGCCGAGGCGACGAAGACGACGACCTTGACGATGCGGGTGACGCGGTCGAGCGAGCCGATGACGCCCTGAACGGCGGCGAGCGCGTTGAGCACGGCGGTGCGCGCGTAGCCGGCGGCGTCCTCCGCCGCGACCTCCGCACCGACCTTGCCGGTCGCCGGCAGCGCACCGTCGACGAAGGGCAGCTGCCCGGCCGTCATGACGAGATTGCCGGTCGCGACGGCGGGAACATAGGCGGCGACGGGCTTCGTCACCGGCGGGATGCTGATGCCGAGCTCGCTCAGGCGAGCCTCGATCGCACTCATGCCTGACCCCCCTCGATCGGACGCTTCAGGTAGGCCACGAGCCCGCCCTCCGGACCCTGGACGACCTGCACGAGCTCCCAGCCCTCGCTGCCCCAGTTGTTGAGGATCGCCTGGGTCGTGTGGATCATGAGGGGGGTCGTCACGTACTCCCAGCGGGTCACCATAGGCTCCATTCAGGGGGGTCATAAGGGCAGTGGCGTACCCTTGATCATATGTCTGCCCAGAATCAGAAGGTCACCGGTGTGCTCGGCGCGATCGCCGGCATGGTCGGTCTCAGCGCCGTCGCGGGTGTTCTCGTGACCGTCATGGTCACTCCCGCGCTCGCTGTCACGGGGATGGCCGCGAGCAACACCATCGGCATCTTCGAGAGCCTGCCCGAGTACATCAAGATCAACGAGCAGACGCAGCGCAACGTCCTATACGCGCAGCGCACCTCCGATCCGGCCGACGGCTACCGCGCGATCGCCACCGTCTACGCCGAGAACCGCGAGGAGGTCGGCTGGGACGAGGTGTCGCAGTACATCAAGGACGCGACCGTCGCCGGCGAGGATCGCCGCTTCTACGACCACAACGGCGTCGACCTGCAGTCGATCGTGCGCGCCGCTGTCGGCAACGCCGTCTCGGGCGGCATCGAGTCGGGCGCCTCGACGCTCACCATGCAGCTGGTGAAGAACATCTTCATCACCGAGGCGCTCAAGGCCCCCACGATCGAGGAGCGCGACCGGCTGATCGCGCAGGCCCAGGAGCAGTCGCTCGAGCGCAAGTTGCAGGAGGCCAAGTTCGCGATCGGCCTCGAGAAGGAGTACACGAAGGACGAGATCCTGCTCGCGTACCTGAACATCGCCGGCTTCGGCGGCAACACCTACGGCATCCAGGCGGCCGCGCAGCAGTACTTCGGCGTCCCGGCCTCCGAGGTGACCATCGCGCAGGCGGCCAGCCTGATCGCGATCGTGCAGGAGCCCGGTGCCCGCTCGCTCGGCACTCCCGAGAACTACGCGGCCAACCAGGAGCGCCGCGACGTGATCCTCGGCTTCATGTACGGCGAGGGCTACATCACCGAGGCGGAGTACCGCGAGGCGATCGCGATCCCGGTCGACGAGGAGTTCGTGCAGATCAACCCGCCGCAGAGCGGCTGCTTCGCCGCGCACCCGCGCGCGAAGTTCTTCTGCGACTACGTCATCAACTCGGTCAAGGACTTCGAGTCGCTCGGTGCGACCGAGGAGGAGCGCCTCGAGGCATGGCGCCTGGGCGGCTACGACGTGTACACCACCCTCAACCTCTCGCTGCAGAACGCGACGCAGGAGCGCATGTGGGAGGTCGTTCCGGCGAACGTCTCCCAGACCAACCTCGGCGGCGTCGCGGTGCAGGTCGAGAACGGCACGGGCCGCGTGCTGTCGATGGCGATCAACAAGCGCTTCGACAACCGCAGCCCCGACTTCGGCGGCGGCAAGCCCGGCACGACGGCCGTGAACTACGCGACCGACCGCGACTACGGTGGGTCGAGCGGCTTCCAGGTCGGATCGACGTACAAGATCTTCACGCTCCTCGAGTGGCTCGAGCAGAACCGCGGCCTGCGCGAGGTCGTCGACACGACGCGCAGTCGCCTGCAGAACAGCGCCTTCCAGGACACCTGCGAGGACGGCGGCGGCCCCCACGGCGGCCCCTGGAACGTCGGAAACTTCGGTCCGGCAGCCCCCGCGCTTTCCGTCTG
This sequence comes from Microcella sp., assembly GCA_020216895.1. Classification (GTDB taxonomy): domain Bacteria; phylum Actinomycetota; class Actinomycetes; order Actinomycetales; family Microbacteriaceae; genus Microcella. The sequence goes on along the minus strand of JAIWOM010000043.1, from coordinate 4,757 downwards.
GGATGCCACGGTGCAGTCGGTGAACACCGCGTTCGCCGCCATGGCCGAGCAGCTCGACCTGTGCGAGATCCGCCGGACGGCGGAGGCCATGGGCGTGCACCGCGCCGACGGAGACCCCCTGCAGACGAACCCTTCGGCGATCCTCGGTACCAACGAGATCGCCCCGCTCACGATGGCCGCGGCCTACGCCGCGATCGGCAGCGGCGGAATCTTCTGCGAGCCGATCATCGTCGACCGCTTCATCGACCGCGACGGCAACGAGCTGAAGGGTCAGGAGCAGGAGTGCCGCCGTGCGCTCTCGGAGGAGGTCGCCGCGGCCGCCACGGGTCCGATGCGCGATGTCTTCGGCCTCGGTACCGCTCGGACCTCCGTCATCGGCGACGGGATCCCCCTGATCGGCAAGACCGGAACCACCGACGCCGCCGTGCACACCTGGATGGCCGGTGGCAGCACCAAGGTCACCACGGTCGTGTGGGTCGGCAACGTGGTCGGGCAGTACAACATCACGTTCCTGCCCGCTGGCACCCTGATGCGCCACAACGTGTTCCGCATCGCGCAGGCGGAGGCCAACCGGCAGTACGGCGGGGGTCAGTTCCCGGCCGTGCCAGCACGACTGCTGAACGGCTCGGGTGTGACCCTGCCCGACGTCGCCGGCCTCACGGCCGAGCAGGCGAAGGACCTCCTGGAGGGCCTCGGCTTCCGCTTCGAGATCGGCAAGCGGGTCGACTCCGATCTGGCCGAGGGACTCATCGTCACCTCCTCGCCGAAACCGGGCACGCTGCTGGCCCGCGGCCAGACCGTGAAGGTCTCGATCAGCCGCGGCAACCTCATCGTGGTGCCGAACGTCTCGAGAGGCGATCTGACCGCGCCCGACGCGATCGCCGCGCTCAACGCGGCCGGGTTCCTCACGATCAGCGAGATCTGTCAGGAGCTCCCGGAGGACTCGCCGCCCGAGAAGGACAACATCGTCGTCGACCAGACCCCGAAGGGCGGGGCGAAGGTGAAGTTCGGCACCGCCGTCACCATCACGGTCGAACGCCTGGATTGCGGATGAGTCGGGCAGTCCGGGCCGCGGCCGTCGCATCCCTCGGGATCGCGGCGGCCGCGGCCGTCTACGGCACGCTGATCGAGCGGAAGGCGTACCGGGTGCGCCGCGAGGTCGTACCCGTGCTCTCCCCGGGCGCCGACCCGATCCGCGTGCTCCACCTCAGCGACCTCCACCTCGCGCCCTGGCAGCGCGACAAGGTCGACTGGGTGCGGTCGCTCGCCGACCTGAAGCCCGACCTGGTGATCGACACGGGCGACAATCTGGGGCATCCGGATGCCCTGCCGGCGCTCGCGGAGGCCCTCAGCGCCTTCGACGGCGTGCCTGGCGCCTTCGTGCACGGGTCGAACGACTACTTCGCCCCCACCCCGAAGAACCCGCTCGCCTACCTGACGGGACCGTCGAAGGGCGAGACCGCCACCGCGACGCGGCTCGACATCGAGGCGCTCGAGGCCCTGCTGCGCGACAGGCTCGGCTGGATCCCGCTCAACAACGCGGTCGGGCAGCTCACCGTCAACGGCTCGATCCTCGACCTGATGGGCACCAATGACGCCCACCGCGGCTGGGACCGCCTCGATCGCCTGCCGGCGATGATGGATGCTCTGCGCGAGCTCGACGAGGATGACACCGACGACCCGGCCGTGGTCATCGGGGTGACGCACGCGCCCTACCAGCGGGTGCTCAACGCCTTCACCACGCAGCGTGCTGACGTGATCTTCGCCGGGCACACCCACGGCGGCCAGGTCTGCGTTCCCGGCGTCGGAGCGCTGGTCACCAATTGCGACCTGCCGCGCGACCGCGCCCGCGGGCTGTCGGTGTGGCACCACGCCCATCAGGCGTCGTACCTGAACGTCTCGGCAGGGCTCGGCACGTCGATCTACGCGCCCATCCGCTTCGCCTGCCCGCCCGAAGCGGTGCTCGTGACACTGGTGGGCGACGACATCGGCTATTCTTGACGGGTTGCCCGCTCTCGAGCGGGTGGCACCGGGGTATGGCGCAGCTTGGTAGCGCGCGTCGTTCGGGACGACGAGGCCGCAGGTTCAAATCCTGTTACCCCGACACGAGAAATGGGACCGCCTTCGGCGGTCCCATTTCTCGTTCGTGCTTGTCGCGGTGCGCAGCGCGAGCGCTGCGCACCCGTGTGTGCCTATGGCGTCCGGAGCGCGAGCGCTCCGACCGCGTGCGCGGCTCGGGCCGACTGCTCGGGGTCAGCTGAAGTCGGGGTCGGGGCCGAGCTCGAGGGCCGCATCCAGGGGCACCGCCGAGCGGCGGCCGGTCGCGAGGGTGTCGCCCGACTCATCGAGGTAGCACGCCGCGCACAGCGACTCGTAGGTGACGTCGACGCCGTCGATCGCGACCTGGTCGCCGTCGAACACGAAGCGGCCGTCGACCGAGCGGCCGTTGAACACGGCTTTGCGGCCGCAACGGCAGATCGTCTTGAGCTCCTCGAGCGAGTGGGCGATCTCGAGCAGTCGGCGGCTGCCCGGGAAGGCCACCGTCTGGAAGTCGGTGCGGATGCCGTAGGCGAGAACCGGCACATCCTCCCGAACCGCGATGCGGAGCAGGTCGTCCACCTGCTGGGTGCTCAGGAACTGCGCCTCGTCGACGAGCAGGCACGAGACGTCGCGGCCGGTGTCGCGGATCGCCGCCGCGCGATGGGCCTGGAAGCGCGTGTAGATGTCGTCGTCGAGGTCGACCGTGAAGTCGACGGGCCGCGTGACGCCGAGCCGCGACACGATCGTCTGGTCGCCCTTGGTGTCGATGCGCGGCTTGGCCAGCACGATGAGCTGCCCGCGCTCCTCGTAGTTGTAGGCGGCCTGCAGCAGCGCCGTGCTCTTGCCGCTGTTCATCGCGCCGTATCGGAAGTAGAGCTTCGCCATTACTGCAGGTACCCGTCCTCCGCCGCCCGACGGATCAGGTCGGCCTTCGTGCTCGCGGGCCGGCCGGCCCGGGCGTACTTCTCGCGCGTGCGGCGCAGATAGGTCTTCGCCGTCTCGTACTGCACGTTCATCTGGCTCGCCACCTCGCTCATGCTCGACCCGCCCGCGTAGAGCACGAGCGCCTCGCGCTCGCTCGTCGAGAGCTTCGGGCGTGCGGGGTGCTGGGCGCCCTTGGGTAGCGGCCGCCAGTCGCGCACCGGAGTGCCGGTCGACTCCATGCCCATGACGCGGCGCGCGGTCTCCATGACCTCGCTGAGCGGCATGGTCTTCGAGAGGAAGGCCGAAGCGCCCGCATCGAAGGCGCGGTCCCGTGCCTCCGCTGTGTCGAGGCTCGTGAGCACGATCACCTTCGCCCCCGCGGCCCGACAGGTGCGCACGCGCGCCTCGATCGAGACGGGCTCCTGCAGCTGGAAGTCGAGCAGGACGAGGTCGGTCGGAAACTGGTCGCTCTGCACCAGTTCGAACCAGGTGGGCGCGGTCAGCACGAGCTCGAAGTCAGGAGCATGCGCGGCGACCCAGGAGGAGAGGCTGTCGAGGAGCAGCTCGTGATCGTCGAGGATCGCCAGACGTACTCGGCGAGCCGCCTGCGCCTCAGTATCCATACTCAAACTCTAGAACCAGACGACCACCGCTCTGACGCAGGGACGAGCGCCGCGTGAGGCCGCGGATGAGCTCGAGCATCGAGCGCAGCGCGCGGCGGGCATCCGTCAGCGACCGGTCGGTCGCGATCTCCCACTCCACCGCGAGGCGCCCCTCGTGCGCCTGAAGGCGCAGCACGATCTCCGAGGCGTCGAGGGTCTCGATGGCGACCACGGCGAGCGCCCGCAGCAGCGTGCGGCGCTCGAGAGCGGCCCGGCGCCCGAGGTCGTCGGGGTCGTCGGCGGCGACGTCGACCGTCCGGCGCGGGTGGCGGGCGACGACATCGTCGAGCATCTGCTGCGCCCAGCCCCGCTCGACATCCGCGACGAGCAGTGCACGGATGCTCTGCGCGAGCCGCCGTGCCTCCTCGCGGTCGGCCGGTGTCACCTCGTCGGCCTCCACGATGCGCTGGAGGGTCGGCACCGCATCCAGATTGAGAACGGTGATGCGCTGCTGCTGCACCGACCGCGCGACCCCGGTGCGGTGCTCGCGCGCGACCGCGGCGGCCGCCTGCCAGGCGCGCTCCTGCCAGAGCCGCGTCGAGGTGTTGAGCGAGTGCGCGTAGGCCGCGGCGGCCAGGCCGAGCAGTGCGACGACGAAGGATCCGGTGATCGCGTAGGTGACGGTGGGCACCTCACTCACGGCGCTCGGGGCCTGAGCGATGCCGAGGCCCGCGCAGAACAGCGTGTGCAGGGCCGTCCAGGCGACGATCTCGCGCGCGGGGCGGTACGGAGTGCTGGCGAGCAGGAGGATGCCGATCACGAGCGGCGGCCAGTCGTCGCGCAGACGCTCGTTCGCACCGGCCGTCGACAGGGCGCTGGTGACCGCTGTCGCCATGAGCAGCAGCTGGAACACCTGGGCCGAGGGCGCCTGCCAGACCGGCCGCGTGGGCCGTGAGCGATCGAGGAGGAGGATGCAGGCGGCGACGACCAGCAGGTAGGAGACGACGAACCACAGCGGCTGCACGATCTCGAAGGGGCGCGTGACAGCGACGAGCAGCGGCAAGGTGCCGGCGAGCAGGACTGCGCCGGTGGTGACCGGGCGGGCGGCGGCCGCCGACAGCGGGTCCAGGCGCTCGAGCGTGATCTCGGCAGCGGGCAGCGGGGCGGGCCGCGTCATCGCTCGCCCTCCCC
>JAIWOM010000042.1 GCA_020216895.1 Microcella sp. | reverse complement strand
CCGAGATGCCCGCTGGCAGACAGCACGACCAGCGGCCGCGCGCGCGGGACGAGGCCGGGTTCGCGCCGCAGGCTCTCCGCCCCCACCAGCACCGCGTCGGACAGTTCGCGCACCACCCCGAGCACCGTTCGGTCGACGCGCGACGTGAGCGACTCCGAGGTGCCGTCGCCCCCGGCCGCGCGGCCGTCGAGGGTCGAAACGAGCGTGAGCCGCAGCCACGTGGGCTCGTCGAGTCGGTAGCTGTCGAGCAGCGCGGAGCGGGCATCCGGATCGGTCAGGGTGATCGTCGGCCCGGCCGGCAGCACGCGATGCAGGCGCGGGGGCTCGGTTCCGGATGCCGCGTGCATGCCCTCAGGCTAGTCAGGCGGCACCCAGGAGCGCCGGTAGAATCGAGGCGTGGATTCCACGATGACGGTCGGCCGTCTGATCGACCGCCAGCCGGGGATGACCGCGGCCGAGCTCGTCGGCCACCTCACGCCGCCGCCGCAGTTCGCCGCGGCGAGCCTCGACAACTACGTGCCCGACCCGCGGTACCCCTCGCAGGCCGAGGCCGTCGAGGCGATGCGGACGTTCTCGAGCGAGACCATCGCGGCGCCGCGCGGCCTGTTCTCGCGCAAGCCGGCCCCCGCGGTCGCGAAGCCCGGTGTCTACCTGGATGGCGGCTTCGGCGTCGGCAAGACGCACCTGCTCGCGGCTCTCTGGCACCGTACGCGCGGCCGGAAGTACTTCGGCACCTTCATCGAGTACACCGCCATCGTCGGCGCGCTCGGCTACCGGGAGGCCGTCGCGCACTTCCGTGGCGCATCGCTGATCGCGATCGACGAGTTTGAGCTCGACGACCCGGGCGACACGATGGTGATGTCGCGACTGCTGGGCGAGCTGGTGGCGAGCGGGTCGCGCATCGCCGCGACCTCGAACACCCCTCCGCACGCGCTGGGAGAGGGCCGGTTCGCGGCCCAGGACTTCCTCCGCGAGATCCACGCCCTGGCCGACCGGTTCACTACCGTGCGCATCGATGGCGAGGACTACCGCAAGCGCGACATCGAGGGTCACGCGGTCGCGCTCGATGAGGCGGAGTTCGACCAGCGAATCGCGGCCGAGGCGGGAGGCGTGACCGTTGACGCGTTCGACGATGTGCTGCGCCACCTCGCGACGGTGCACCCCAGCCGCTACGTCGGCCTCATCGGCGGGCTCGACGCGGTGGGCCTCCGCCAGGTGCGCGTTCTCGACAACCAGACCGACGCGCTCCGCCTGGTCGCGCTCGTCGACCGGTTGTACGACGCACAAGTGCGCATTCTCGCCACGGGCGTACCGCTCGACCAGATCTTCCCCGAGGTGATGCTCACCGGCGGCTACCGCAAGAAGTACCTCCGCGCTGTCTCGCGCATGATCGCCCTCACGTCGATCGGCTCCGAGTCGATGACCGGCGTGGTGACGAGCAGCGTGGCAACGAGCGGCGAGGCCCCGAGCAGCACTCTGGGCGATTCCTGAGCGTTCGCGGCACGTCCGCCCGATAGGGTAAGGTCTGGAGTGCCGGGAAGCCTGGTCGGCGAACGAGCGTGATCGTCACGAACGCTCGAAACCTCCGCCTTGCCCGGCGGAGTCGAACCGACCGACCCGCCGTAAGGACGCCATGAGCCCTGTCTGCCCCCGCACCCGGATGCCGCAGCCGTGCTGCTGACGCTGCTCGGAGCAACGCTCGCGATCGTCGGCCTGACCGCCGCCGTCTCGGCCGTCATCGGCCGTGCTGCGGGCTGGGTCGCGGCTGCCGCTCTGGCCGGCTGTGCCGCTGTCATCGCGGCCGCGGCGCCCGCCGTCGTCGAGGGAGGGGCGGTGCGCGAGACCCTGCCCTGGCTTCCGACCATCGACGTCGCCCTGCGGGTGCGCCTCGACGGTCTTGCGGTCATCTTCCTGCTCATCGTGCTCGGTATCGGTGCGCTGGTCATGGCGTACTCGGCGCGCTACCTCTCGACGCGCGACGTTCACCGGCACACCGGCTACTTCGTCTGGATGACCCTCTTCGCTTTCGCCATGACCGGGCTGGTTCTCGCCGACGACATCGTGCTGCTCTTCGTGTTCTGGGAGCTCACGACCCTCTGCTCGTTCTTCCTCATCAACCGCTCGGGCCGCAAGGCGAGCGCCCCTGCCGTGCGCACGCTCATCGTCACGGCGATCGGCGGGCTGATTCTGCTGCTCGCCGTCGTCCTCATCGCAGCTCGTACGGGAACGACGGTTCTGCACGAGGTCGTCGCGGCCGAGGTCTGGGCCACCGACCCCGCGTTCACGTCGGTGGTGGCCGTGCTGGTCGCCCTCGCGGCACTGACCAAGTCGGCGCAGTTCCCCTTCCACTACTGGCTACCCGACGCGATGGTCGCCCCGACACCGGTGAGCGCGTACCTCCACGCAGCGGCCATGGTCAAAGCCGGCATCTATCTGCTGCTCGTGCTGTCGCCCGCGTTCGCCGGCAACGGAGCCTGGCAGGCCGTGCTCATGGTCAGCGGCCTCACGACCGCTCTGCTCGGCGGCTATCTGGCCCTTCGTGCGGTCGACCTGAAGCAGATCATGGCCTATTCGACGGTCGGCCAGCTCGGCTTCATCGTCGCCACGATCGGGGTCGGAACCCCGGGGGCGATCGCCACGGCCGTGCTGTTCACGGTCTCGCACGCCCTGTTCAAGGCGGCCCTGTTCATGGTCGTCGGCATCATCGACCAGCAGGCGGGAACCCGCGACATCCGCCTGCTGCGCGGGCTCGGTCGTCGGATGCGGATCACCCTGGTCATCACCGCTCTCGCCGGCCTGTCGATGGCCGGCGTGTTCCCGCTTCTCGGCTTCGTCGCGAAGGAGTATGTGCTCGGGGCGCTGCTCTCGGCCGGCCCGGTGCCGTTGGTGGGTGTGCTTGCCGTGACAGCCGCGGCATTGGCCGCCGTCGCGACCGTCGCGTACACCGGGCGCATCCTGCTCGGCGCGTTCACCGATGATGGTGCCGCCAACGCGCCGGAGCACCCCGACCGGCACCGGATGCCGGCCTATCTCGACGAGGCGTCCGCCGCCTTCTGGGTGCCCGCGGCGATCCCGGCGTTTCTCGGTCTCGGTCTCGGCCTCGCCATTCCGACCCTTCGACCGCTGCTCGGGTCAGCGGCGGAGGCGGCGTCGGGGGAGGCGTATGCGCCGACCTTCGCGCTGTTTTCCGGTCTCACGATCGAGCTGGTGCTGTCGGTGACGATCCTTGCGCTGGGGGTGCTCGCGATCGTGCTGCGGCACCGTCTCGCCCCCGTCATCGCGCGCCGCGTCCTTCCGATGACAGCGATCGAGGTCGTCGAACGGCTCCGCGAGGGCGCGATCGCTCTGGGCGGTCGCATCGGGCGCTTCGGGGCCACGGATGCGCACACCCAGCACCTCGCGATGCCTTGGCTGTTCTTGCTCGTGCTGGCCGTCGTCGGCTTCTGGGCCGCCCCGAATGCGGGAGCGGTCGTGGACGCGGCGGAGCCCTGGACCGATGCTCTCCTGCTCGCGATGACGGCTGTCACGGTGATCCCGGCGCTCGTGGCGCGGTCGCGGCTCGTGGCGGTCATCCTGATCGGCGGCGCCGGATTCGTGGTTGCGCTCTGGTTCTTCGCGCTGGGTGCGATCGATGTGGGCCTCACACAGTTGCTCGTCGAGCTGCTCACGGTGGTCGCCCTGGTGCTCTTCCTGCGGCGGCTTCCTCCGCTCTTCCACCGGGTTCGGCGCAGCCGCACCGTCGTGACGGGTGTGATCGCGGTCGTCGCGGGAGTGCTGGCGACGGCAGCCACGCTCGCACTCACCGGTCGACGGGACCTGTCTCCGGCCGGCCGCACCTTCCTGGAGTCGGCGTACGCCGACACCGGCGGCACCAACATCGTCAACACGATCCTCGTGGACTATCGGGCGCTCGACACCTTCGGCGAGATCACCGTGGTGGCGGTCGCGGGCATCGTGCTCAGCGCGGTTCTCGCCGCGCGACGCATCCAGCCCGAGCGCACCCCGGAGGTCGGCGCGCTCGGTCGCACGGCACTCGGCCGCACCGCTGACAACACGCTCCCCGTGCGGGTCGTCGCGCGCTGGGCGGCACCGATCGTCATCGCCCTGTCGATCTATCTCTTCCTGCGCGGGCACTATGAGCCGGGCGGCGGCTTCATCGCGGCGCTCGTCGGCGGCACGGGATTCGCTCTCGCCTACCTCGGTGCCGCGAGCGACACCTCTGCTCCCGTCCGCTGGCCCTACCGGCGCCTGTTCGCGGCGGGAGTGGTCATCGCGGCCCTCAGCGGCATTTGGGGTCTGGCCGTGGGTTCCTTCCTGAAGCCCGTGCGCTTCGGAATCCCCTTGCCATGGGGCGGCGAGTACGGCTTCACCTCGGCCCTCGTGTTCGACCTCGGCGTCTACCTCGCCGTCGTCGCGATCGTGATCGCTCTTCTCAACGAGGTCGGAGGGGTTCTGGGCCGTCGCGCGGAGGAGACCGAGACCAACGCCGACCCGCCGTCGTCTACCGGCTCTGATCCGACCTCTGACGACCGAGAGGAGGTACGCGCATGAGCCTCGCCCTGACCATCGGACTGCTGATCGGCGCTGGCGTGTTCCTCGTGCTCCAGCGCGGCATGATCCGCATCGTGCTCGGTTTCGTGCTGTTGACGCACGGCGTCAACCTCCTGTTGATCGCCGCGGGCGGAACGGCCCGTCGCACTCCGCCCTTCGATGGCGTCGATCCGGCTGTGGCTGCCGACCCGCTGCCGCAGGCCTTCGTGCTGACCGCGATCGTGATCGCCTTCGCCATCACGGTTGTCATGGCGACGTTCGCCGTCGTCGGCCACCGCGATGATGACACCGAATCCGAAACGGATGCCGACTCCGGAACCGACGTGGACACTCACACCGACGCGATGACCGCGGTGCGCCGCCCGACGGGGGAGGAGCGGTGACCGCGATCGTCGAGCTCCTCCTGCCACTCGTCGTCGGCATACCTCTGCTCATAGGGGGTGCCCTGTTCGCGATGCCGAGCCAGCATCGGCTGCGCCAGACGATCGGTGCGGTGACCCTGGGTGCGCTGGCGGCCGCGGGGGTGACGCTCGTCGTCCTGACCGCGGACGGGTCGGTGCTCACCCATCAGATCGGGATATGGCCGATCGGCATCGCCATCCCCTTCGCCGTCGACCTGTTCTCGGCGCTCCTGCTCACCGTCACCGCCGTCATCACACTCATCGGAGCGCAGTACCTCATCGCCGCAGGCCAGGGGCGCGAGGCCTCGAGCATCCCCCTGCTGCTCGTGCTCGCGGGGGGAGTCTCGGGCGCGCTTCTCACCGCCGACCTGTTCAACCTCTTCGTCTTCGTCGAGGTGATGCTGCTGCCTTCCTACGGTCTGCTGCTCGTGCTGAGCCGTCGCGGCTCCGTCGCGGGCGCCCGACTCTTCGTCACCGTCAACCTCCTGGCCTCCACCCTGTTCCTGGCGGGGGTCGGGCTCGTCTACGCGGTCACCGGCACCGTCAACCTGGGCGAGCTCGCCGGGGCTGCGGACGACCCCGCGGTCGCCCTCGCCGCAGCGGTGATGCTGGCCGGCATCGCGGTCAAAGCCGCGGTGTTCCCGGTGCACGGGTGGCTCGCCCGCACCTACACGAGCGCCACGCCTGCGATCACGGCAATCTTCTCGGCGGTGCACACCAAGGCTGCTGTCTACGTGATCTACCGGGTCTATGCCGTGATGTTCGAGGGCGCCGAGACCTGGCAGCCGGTCTTGCTCGCGATCGCCGCGGTCACCGCCGTCGTCGGCGCGGCCGCGGCCCTGGGCGAGGGGTCCATGCGATCGCTCCTGGTCTTCCAGATGGTGAGCGGCATCGGGGTCATCCTGCTGGGGGTCGCGCTGTTCACGCCGCTCGCCCTCACCGCCGCGATCGCGTACATGATCCACCACATGCTGTCGAAGGCCTCGCTGTTCCTCACGGTCGGAGCGATCGAGGAGACGTACGGAACCGGTGAGATTCGGCAACTGGGCGGCTTGCGCACGCGCGAGCCGCTCATCACTGCCGCTTTCGTCGTCGGCGCTTTGTCGCTCGTCGGTCTGCCACCGTTCTCGGGCTTCGTCGCGAAGGTCGCCGTCGTTCTCGGAGCCGCCGAGGCGGGTCAGGTCATCGTCGTACTGACAGTCCTGGCGGTCAGTGCGCTCGCGCTTGTCGCCGTGCTGCTGATCTGGGCGGGAGTGTTTAACGGCAAGCGTCACGACGAGGTTGAGCAGCGTGCGGCCGCTGCCCGCATCCGCCGTCGTCGGGGCCTTCTCGATGACGACCCGATCGACGGCGCGGAGCTGCAGGCGGAGGTCGACGAGGCGCTCGAGCGGCACCAGCCGCCACGGGGCTCGCAGGGGGAGGACCCGCATGACCACCGCGGCACGCGCATCCCTGTCGCGCTTGCGCTGCCTGCTGTGCAGCTCGCGGTGCTCGTTGTCGCTCTGGGTATTGGCGGCGAGCTCCTGCTGTCGCTGTCAGCGACGGCCGCGGCAGGCCTGATCGACATCACCGCGTACGTCGAGGCGGTGATGAGCGAATGACACGACCCTGGAGTCTGCCGTTGCGAGCGGTGATCTTCGCCCTGTGGTTCTCGTGGCAGGTCGTCGTCACGAGCCTCCGTGTCAGCGCCCTGATCCTCACGCCGGGCCGCCAGCCGCGCCCGGGGATCGTTCGGGTACCGATCCGCGACCTCTCCGACGGCGAGCTGACCCTGCTGGTCGCGCTCGTGACGATCACCCCCGATACCCTCGTGATCGCGATCGATCGCGATGCGGGCATCATGCACGTGCACGGGATGTTCGTCGACGGTGACCCGGAGGCCTTCCGGGCCGCCGTGCGCGGGATGGAATGGCGCATGCTGCGGGGTATCCGGCGGCGCCCCCCGAGCGTGGAAGAGGTGGCGTCATGATTCCCGTCTCCGTCGCGATCATCGTGGGCGTGCTCCTGGTCGCCGCGGTCGCCCTGGCCGTGGTCCGCATCGTTCGGGGTCCGACCCCGGGCGACACCGCCGTCGCCGGTGACCTGATCTTCTTCGCCTTCGTCGGTCTTGTCGCCGTGCTGGCGCTGCTGTTCGGGATCGTCGCGGCGCTGGACATCATTCTCATCGCCACGGTCCTCGGCTTCCTGTCGGTGCTATCGCTGGCGCGCCTGCTGCAGGGAGGTCGTCGATGATCGCCACCATCATCGGGAGCGCGCTGCTGATTCTGGGTGCGTTCAACATCTTCAGCGCTGCTGTCGGGCTCCTCCGCCTTCCCGACCTATACACGCGCACGAGCGCAATTGGCACCGCGGCCGGGCTCGGGGTGGCGTTCATGATCCTCGGAGTCGTCGTGGTCGACTTCACGTGGCTCAACCTGCTCAAGGGAGTGCTGGCGATCGTTGCGCAGCTGGTGACGAGCGCGGTCGGCAGCTTCGCGCTGGCTCGCTCTGGTTACCTCACCGGAAGCAGCCCGGCGGCAATCACTGTGCCCGATGAGCTTGCCGACGACGCGGTGGCGCTCGGTGGCGCCTCCGTACCGCTCGGGGACACCGTGCCGACCGAGGACACCGCGGCGCTCGACGCCGGACCCACCGACAACCGGGCGAACGCCTAAGGCTCTCGGGGTCTCGCGAAACACGATGTTTACGCGGGGTCGCCGCGCGTAACGCGAGCGAAACACGGCAACCCCTCCGCCGAAACCTCCCGACCCAACACTGGGCACGTACCCGGTCTCGCCGGGGGAATCCCGTCCCGAACGGGAGACCTCGAGCCGGGCGCGTTCCTTTGCCACGGTAAGAGAGGTTTGACATGGATCAGGGCAACACCGCCTTCCTCCTCTGGGCAGCAGCGCTCGTGCTGCTGATGACACCCGGACTCGCGTTCTTCTACGGCGGCCTGGTGAAGGCCAAGAGCGTCATCAGCATGATGATGCTGAGCTTCGGCGCCATCGGCCTGATCGGTGTGCTGTGGGTGCTCTACGGCTACGCGATCACCTTCGCCAACAACGTCGGCATCGACGGCGTCATCGGCATCGACCTCGGCGCGATCGGCCTCGCCAACCTCCTCGAGGTGCCCGAGGGGGCGGCCTTCCCGCCGCTCGCCTTCGCCGCCTTCCAGGCGACCTTCGCGATCATCACCGTCGCACTCATCTCGGGTGCGATCGCTGACCGCGCGAAGTTCGGTGCCTGGATGCTGTTCGCGGGCCTCTGGGCCACCATCGTCTACTTCCCGGTCGCCAGCTGGGTCTTTAACTTCACGCTCGCGGAGGACGGCACGTTCGCCGATGGCGGCTGGATCACCTACGGCCTGCAGTCGGTGTTCGGCGTCGGCGCGATCGACTTCGCCGGCGGCACCGCGGTGCACATCAACGCCGGTGCTGCCGCCCTCGCGCTCGCGCTCGTCCTCGGCAAGCGCGTCGGCTTCGCCAAGGGCGCCCACGTGCCGCACAACCCGCCGTTCGTCCTGCTGGGCGCCGGTCTGCTGTGGTTCGGCTGGTTCGGCTTCAACGCGGGCTCGGAGCTCGCCGCCGACGGCGTCGCCGCGCTCGCCTTCATCAACACGATCGCCGCTCCGGCCGCCGCGCTGCTGGCCTGGCTCGTCGTCGAGGCGATCAAGGACGGCAAGCCGACCTCGGTCGGTGCCGCGTCCGGTGCCGTCGCTGGTCTGGTCGCCATCACCCCGGCCTGCGCCTCGCTGACGCCGGTCTGGGCGATCGTGCTCGGTCTGCTGGCGGGTGCGCTCTGCGCCCTCGCGGTCGACCTGAAGTTCAAGTTCGGGTTCGACGACTCGCTCGACGTCGTGGGCATCCACCTCGTCGGCGGTCTCATCGGAACGCTGTACCTCGGCATCTTCGCGAACGGCTCGGGCCTCATCTACAGCGGCTCCCTGACCCAGCTGATGGTGCAGGCGATCGCGGCCTTCGCGGTCATGGCCTACTCGTTCGTCATGGCCTACATCATCGGCTACGCGATCGAGAAGACCATCGGGTTCCGCGTCACCGTGGAGGACGAGATCGCGGGCATCGACCCGATCGTCCACGGCGAAGAGGGCTACGTGCTCGACGCCGCCAGGTAACGACGGGTTCCGCCTCCGTTGCGGATCCTCGGGGCGCTACTCTCGCGAGAGGGTGGCGCCCCGTCGTCGTTGCGCCCCGGTCGTGGAAGGAGATGCGTCGTGGTCGCCTCGGACCCGCTGCTGCAGCTCGTCGCCGCGGCACTCGTGCTCACCGCTGCGCCAGTGGCGGTCCTCCTCCTGCGCCCGGTGCGGAGGGGGATGCTGGTCGCCGCGCTCGTCGCCGGGCTGGCCGCCGCTGCCGCCGTGCTGGCCCTGGATGCTCAGCTCGCCCTCCGCGACGACCCTCCGGCCGCGCTGCTCGATGCCGCTGCGGCGGCCGCCGTCACGATCATCGTCACCGTTG
>JAIWOM010000041.1 GCA_020216895.1 Microcella sp. | reverse complement strand
AGGCCGCGCAGCGCTCGGGCTTCGGGCGCGTCGCGCCGGGGGAGCGCCCCACGGCGCAGGCGCTCTGGGCCGCGGTCGGGGGAGTGCGCGGTCTCGTCGAGTCGCTGCTGCCGGGCTTCCTGTTCCTCGTGGTGTACACGATCACCGCCGACGTCACGCCCTCGGTGCTGATCCCGGTCGCGGTCGCGGTGGTCTTCGTCCTGGTGCGTGCCGTCACCCGCTCGCCGATCATGCCCGCGGTGGTCGGACTCGTCGGCATCGCGCTGTCGGCCGGCCTCGCGCTGTGGTCGGGGCGCGCCGAGGAGAACTTCCTGCTCGGCTTCGTCATCAACGGCGTGTGGCTCGTCGCCCTGCTGGTCAGCCTGGCCGTGCGGCGGCCGCTGATCGGTGTCATCACGGCGCTCCTCACCGGTGATCACGCCTGGCGGTCCGACCCGGCGAAGCGCACCGTCCTGACCGTGACCACCTGGCTGTGGGTCGGGCTCTTCTCGCTCCGCCTGGGCGTGCAGGTGCCGCTCTACCTCTCTGAGCAGGCCGCGGCCCTGGCCGCGACCAAGCTGCTCATGGGCCTGCCGCTGTACGCGGCGGTGCTCTGGGTTACCTGGCTCATGGTGCGCGCTGTCTATGCGCGGCGCGCCGACTGAGTGATAGCATCCATTTATCTCGATATCAAGATAGTTTCGGCCCCGCGTCCTAAGGAGTCACCGTGTCCGCCGTCAACAGCTTCCAGTCGATCGACACCCTCTCGGTGGCCGGCACCGACTACCAGGTCTTCCGCATCGACCGCGTTCCCGGCTACGAGACGCTGCCCTTCAGCCTGAAGGTGCTCCTCGAGAACCTGCTCCGCACCGAGGACGGCGCGAACGTCACCGAGGCGCAGATCCGCGCGCTCGGCTCGTGGGACCCGTCGGCCGAGCCGGACACCGAGATCCAGTTCACCCCCGCCCGCGTGGTGATGCAGGACTTCACCGGCGTGCCCTGCATCGTCGACCTCGCCACGATGCGCGAGGCCGTCGCCGCGCTGGGCGGCGACCCCAACAAGGTCAACCCGCTCGCTCCCGCCGAGCTGGTCATCGACCACTCGGTCATCGCCGACCTGTTCGGCACCGCCGACGCGCTCGAGCGCAACGTCGAGATCGAGTACGAGCGCAACGGCGAGCGCTACCAGTTCCTGCGCTGGGGCCAGACCGCCTTCGACGACTTCAAGGTCGTGCCCCCGGGCACCGGCATCGTGCACCAGGTCAACATCGAGCACCTGGCGAAGGTCACCTACACCCGCGAGGTCGGCGGCGTGCTGCGCGCCTACCCCGACACCTGCGTGGGCACCGACTCGCACACGACCATGGTCAACGGTCTCGGTGTGCTGGGCTGGGGCGTCGGCGGCATCGAGGCCGAGGCCGCGATGCTCGGCCAGCCCGTGTCGATGCTCATCCCGAAGGTCGTGGGCTTCAAACTCACCGGCTCGATCCCGACCGGCGTCACCGCGACCGACGTCGTGCTGACGATCACCGACATGCTCCGCAAGCACGGCGTGGTCGGCAAGTTCGTCGAGTTCTACGGCGCGGGCGTCTCCGCCGTCCCGCTGGCCAACCGCGCCACGATCGGCAACATGAGCCCCGAGTTCGGCTCGACCGCCGCCATGTTCCCCATTGACGAGGTCACGCTCGACTACTTGCGCCTAACGGGCCGCAGCGACGAGCAGGTCGCCCTGGTCGAGGCGTACAGCAAGCTGCAGTCGCTCTGGCACGACCCGAGCGTCGAGCCCCGCTTCAGCGAGTACCTCGAGCTCGACCTCTCGACCGTGGTGCCCTCGATCGCCGGCCCGAAGCGCCCGCAGGACCGCATCGAGCTCGCCGACGCCAAGAAGGCCTTCGCGGGCGTCCTGCCCTCGTATGCGCCCGAGGCGTCGACCCCTGTCGAGGTCACCGTCGGCGGCGAGAGCTTCACCCTCGACAATGGCGCCGTCACGATCGCGGCGATCACCTCGTGCACCAACACCTCGAACCCCTCGGTGATGCTCGCGGCCGGCCTCCTCGCCCGCAATGCGGCGCAGAAGGGTCTGAAGGCCAAGCCGTGGGTGAAGACGACCCTCGCGCCCGGCTCGAAGGTGGTCACCGACTACTACGAGAAGGCCGGTCTCACCGACGACCTCGAGGCTCTCGGCTTCTACACGGTCGGCTACGGCTGCACGACCTGCATCGGCAACTCGGGCCCCCTCGCCGAGGAGATCTCGGCGGCGATCGCCGAGAAGGACCTCGCGGTGACCGCGGTGCTCTCGGGCAACCGCAACTTCGAGGGCCGCATCAATCCCGACGTGAAGATGAACTACCTCGCGAGCCCGCCGCTGGTCATCGCCTACGCGCTGGCCGGCACGATGGACTTCGACTTCGAGTCGGAGCCGCTCGGCACCGGCAGCGACGGCAACCCGGTCTACCTGCGCGACATCTGGCCCGACGCGGCCGAGGTGCAGGCGACGATCGACGCCTCGATCGACACCGCCATGTTCGACCACCAGTACTCCTCGGTCTTCGAGGGTGACGAGCGCTGGCGCTCGCTGCCCACGCCGGACGGCGCGACCTTCGACTGGGATGCCGAGTCGACCTACGTGCGGAAGCCCCCGTACTTCGACGGCATGACGCTCGAGACCTCGCCGGTCTCCGACATCCACGGCGCCCGCGTGCTCGCGAAGCTCGGCGACTCGGTGACCACCGACCACATCAGCCCCGCGGGCTCGATCAAGGCCGACTCGCCGGCCGGCCAGTACCTCATGGCGCACGGTGTCGATCGCAAGGACTTCAACTCCTACGGCTCGCGCCGCGGCAACCACGAGGTGATGATCCGCGGAACCTTCGCGAACATCCGTCTCAAGAACCAGCTGCTCGATGGCGTCGAGGGCGGCTTCACCCGCGACTTCACGCAGGCGGATGCTCCTCAGGCGTTCATCTACGACGCGAGCGAGCGCTACCAGGCCGCGGGGGTTCCCCTCGTGATCCTGGCCGGCAAGGAGTACGGCTCGGGCTCGAGCCGCGACTGGGCCGCGAAGGGCACCAGCCTGCTGGGCGTGAAGGCCGTCATCGCCGAGAGCTTCGAGCGCATCCACCGCTCGAACCTGATCGGCATGGGCGTGATCCCGCTGCAGTTCCCGGCGGGGGAGTCGGCCGACTCGCTCGGCCTGGACGGCACCGAGTCGATCGCCATCACCGGCATCGAGGAGCTCAACGCCGGCACCACGCCGAAGACCGTGCGCGTCGTCGCGACCCCGAGCGCGCACTCAGGGCCGGGCCGTGCGCCGATCGAGTTCGACGCCGTGGTGCGCATCGACACCCCCGGTGAGGCCGACTACTACCGCAACGGCGGCATCCTGCAGTACGTGCTCCGCAGCCTGGTCTGATCGTTCAGGGAACCGTCGGCGAACGCCCAGCAACAGGCGTTCGTCGGCGGGTCCTGGGTGGTGACCCCTCCCGTAGAGTGGGGGAATGGCTCTTCTCGACACGATCCGGAACCCGCGCGATCTCGACCGCCTCAGTGAGGCCGAGCTCGAGCAGCTCGCGGAGGAGATCCGTCGCTTCCTCGTCGGCGAAGTCTCGAAGACGGGCGGCCACCTGGGCCCGAACCTCGGGGTGGTCGAGCTCACGATCGGCATCCACCGCGTCTTCGATTCGCCTCGCGACGCGATCGTCTGGGATACCGGCCACCAGTCGTACGTGCACAAGCTGCTGACCGGTCGGCAGGACTTCTCCCGCCTCCGCCAGAAGGACGGCCTGGCCGGGTACCCCCAGCGCTCGGAGAGCGAGCACGACATCGTCGAGAGCTCGCACGCGTCGAGCTCGCTGAGCTGGGCCGACGGCATCTCGCGCGCCTTCGAGATGACGGGGCAGGACGACCGGCACGTTGTCGCCGTCGTCGGTGACGGTGCCCTCACCGGCGGCATGACGTGGGAAGCGTTGAACAACATCAGCGACGACAACAGCCGCAACCTCGTCATCGTCGTCAACGACAACGGCCGCTCCTACGCGCCGACCATCGGCGGTATGGCGCGCTTCCTGTCGACCGTGCGCACCCGTCGCTCCTACTACCGCTTCCGCCGCGGCACCGAGCGCGCCTTCGGGTTCCTGGGCGCTCCTGGTCGCGCCATGTACCGAGGGATGCGGGGCGGCCTGCACGGCTTCCTCTCCCGCTTCACCAACAACGAGGCGCTGTACTCGAACCTTGACATCAAGTACATCGGGCCCGTGGACGGCCATGACCTGAAGGATGTCGAGCGCGCCCTGCGCCAGGCCAAGGAGTACAGCGCGCCCGTGATCGTGCACGCGATCACCCAGAAGGGCAAGGGCTACGAGCCGGCCCTGGCCGACGTCGCCGACCAGTTCCACGCGGTGGGGCAGATCGACCCGGAGACCGGCGAATCGATCGAGCAGTCCAGCCGCCCGTCGTGGACCTCCGTGTTCGCGGACGAGATCGTCCGCCTTGCCGACCAGGATCGCCGCATCGTGGGCATCACCGCGGCGATGCTGCGGCCGACGGGGCTCCACAAGCTCGCCGAGAAGCATCCCGACCGCATCATCGACGTCGGCATCGCCGAGCAGCACGCGGTCGCCTCCGCCGCGGGTCTCGCGTACGGCGGCATGCACCCCGTCGTGGCCGTCTATGCCACGTTCATCAACCGCGCCTTCGACCAGGTGCTCATGGACGTCGCGCTGCACAAGGCCGGCGTGACATTCGTGCTCGACCGTGCGGGCGTCACCGGCCCCGACGGCGCCAGCCACCACGGCATGTGGGACCTCTCGATCCTGCAGGTAGTGCCGAACATCCGCCTGGCCGCGCCGCGCGACGCGACCCGGCTGCGCGAGGAGCTCGCCGAGGCGGTGGCGGTCGACGACGCGCCGACCGTGGTGCGCTTCTCGAAGGGCTCCGTCGGCACGGAGTACGACGCGGTGCGGCGGACCGCCGATGGCGTCGACGTGCTCCGCGAGGCTCCGCACAAGGACGTCCTGGTCGTCACCGTCGGGCCGATGGCGAAGATCGGCCTCGAGGTCGCCGAGCGGCTCGCCGACCAGGGCATCGGAGCGACCGTTGTCGACCCGCGTTGGGTGGTGCCGGTGCCGAAGAGCGTGATCGACTTCGCGCGCGATCACCGCATCCTCGTGTCGATCGAGGACGGCGTGCGCGTCGGCGGCATCGGCACCCGCATCCGCCAGGACCTCCGGGCTGCCGGTGTCGACACCGCCGTCGACGAGCTGGGCCTGCCCGACGAGTTCCTCGAGCACGCGTCGCGCGAGGAGATCCTGGAGCGCGTCGGCCTCACCTCGCAGGCCATCGCGCGCGACCTGGTCGCCCAGGTACTCGGCACCAAGGTTCCCGTCGCCCGGCCGCTGCCGGACGAGCACGCCGCGGTCGATCAGGACGAGCGCACCCGCTAGAGACACGCGCGAAGCGACCCCGGAGCCGGACCCCCGACCCCGCACGCGAGAGAGCCCCGACCATCCGAGGATGGCCGGGGCTCTCGCCGTGGTGCGGGGGCGTCTAGCGCACGCCGCGGATCCGCGGGTCGTGGAAGGTGCCGCCGAAGACGCGCTCCGAGGCCCCCACCCGGTCGAGGAACGGCGTAACGCCGCCCATCTGGAACGGCCAGCCGGCGCCGAGGATCATGCAGAGGTCGATGTCCTCGGGAGCAGCGACAACGCCGTCGTCGAGCATCCGGTGGATCTCGTCGGCGAGACCGTCCTCGAGGCGCTGCGTGAGCTCCTCGACGGTCCACGGGCGGGCGTCGGCCGGGCGGTGCTTCGCGACGATCGCGACCGCCTTCTTGTCGATGCCCTTGGCGTTGCCCTTCGCGTCCTTCTCCAGCAGCACGCCGGCCTCCGCCAGCTCGTGCAGGGCCTTCGACTCGAAGAACCGGTCGGGGAAGGCGGTGTGGTGCGTGTCGAGCACGTGCGCACCGACCTTGAGACCGACGAGGTCGAGGAGGACGAACGGGTCCATCGGCAGCCCGAAGTGGCGCTGCGCCTCCACGACCGTCTCGAAGGGGGTGCCGAGCTCGACCGCGTGCATCGCCTCGCCGAGCACCTTCGCCAGGATGCGGTTGACGACGAACCCGGGGGTGTCGGCCGTGATGACCGCGTTCTTCTTGAGCGCCGCGGCGGTCGCCATGGCGGTGGCGAGGGTGGCGTCATCCGTCTTCGGAGCCTTCACGACCTCGATCAGCGGCATGACCGCGACGGGGTTGAAGAAGTGGAAGCCGACGACGCGCTCGGGGTGTGTAAGCTTCGCGCCGATCTGCTCGACCGAGAGCGACGAGGTGTTCGTCGCGAGCACGGCCTCGGGAGAGACGTGCTTCTCGATCTCGGCGAAGACCTCCTGCTTGATCGAGAGCTCCTCGAACACGGCCTCGATGACCCAGTCGCAGTCGGCGAAGTCGGCCTTGTCGGTCGTGCCCGTGAGCAGGGCGTCCAGGCGGTTGCGCTCGTCGGCGTCGATGCGGCCCTTCTGCAGCAGGGTGTCGAGCTCGCCGCGGATGTACGCGAGGCCCTTGTCGACGCGCGCCTGGTCGAGGTCGGTGATGACCACCGGCACCTGCAGGCGGCGCAGGAAGAGCAGCGCGAACTGGCTGGCCATGAGGCCCGCGCCGAGCACGCCCACCTTGGTGACCTTCTTCGCCAGCTCCTTCTCGGGGGCTCCGGCGGGCTTCTTGGCCCGCTTCTGCACCAGATTGAAGGCGTAGATGGATGCCCGGAACTGGTCGCCCGCGACGAGGTCGGCGAGAGCCTTGTCCTCGGCGGCGAAGCCCTCGGCCTTCGTCGAGCTCTTGGCGGCGGCGAGGAGGTCGAGCGCCGCATACGGCGACGCGGCGACCTTCCCGAGACGCTTCTCGAGCATCTTCCGGGCGATGCCGATCGCGGCGTCCCATTTCACGGCCCGCTCGAGCTTGCCGGGCTCATTCGGGCGCTTCACCTTCACCGCACCGGAGAGCACGCTATCGGCCCAGCGGATCGAGTCCTCGAGGAAGTTCGCCGGGGGCAGCAGGACGTCAGCCATGCCCAGCTCGTAGGCCTCGGCCGGCTTCAGCATGCGGTTGTTCTTGAGCGGGTTCTCGACGACGACCTTGAGCGCGTTCTCGATGCCGATGAGGTTCGGCAGCAGCCACGCGCCGCCCCAGCCGGGGATGATGCCGAGGAACACCTCGGGCAGTGCGAGAGCCGCGGCGCTCGAGTCGAGCGTGCGGTAGTCGCAGTTCAGCGCCACCTCGACGCCGCCGCCGAGGGCGAGGCCGTTGATGAAGCAGAACGAGGGCACCCCCAGCTCGCCGAGCTTGCCGAGCGCGTAGTGACCCAGTTGCGCCATCTGCAGGCCGGCCTCGTAGCTCGGGATGTCGCCGACCTTCGACAGGTCGGCGCCGGCCGCGAGGATGAACGGCTTACCGGTGATGGCGAGCGACCGGATCTCGCCGGCCGCCGCCCGGGCCTTCTGGGCGTCGAGCAGCTCGGCCAGTTCGGTGAGGCCCGCGGGGCCGAGGGTGCTCGGCCGGGTGTGGTCGCGGCCGTTGTCGAGGGTGACGAGAGCGAGCATCCCCCCGCTCGGCAGCGGCACGTCACGCACGAAGGAGTGCGTGATGACCTCGTCGCCGCTGAGGGCGCGGAGCTCGTCGAACTGGTCGAGGGAGTACTGCGCGGTCGCGCTGGGCTTCGCCACGATCAGGCCTTCTTTCCGGTGTAGTGCGGGTTCTCCCAGATGACGCTGCCGCCCTGGCCGAGGCCCACGCACATGGCGGTGAGGCCGTAGCGGACGTCGGGGCGCTCTTCGAACTGACGGGCCAGCTGGATCATCAGGCGCACGCCCGAGCTCGCGAGCGGGTGGCCAAGGGCGATCGCGCCGCCCCACGGGTTCACGCGCGGGTCGTCGTCATCGATGCCGAAGTGGTCGAGCAGGCTCAGCACCTGCACGGCGAACGCCTCGTTGAGCTCGAACAGGCCGATGTCGTCGATCGTGAGACCGGCCTTCTTCAGCGCCTTCTCGGTCGAGGGGATCGGGCCGATGCCCATCACCTCGGGGGCGACGCCCGCGTAGGCGAAGCTGACCAGGCGCATCTTGGTGGTCAGCCCGAGCTCCTTCGCCGCGTCGGCGCTCGCGAGCAGGCTGACGGTCGCCCCGTCGGTGAGGGGGGATGCGTTGCCGGCGGTCACCCGGCCGTGCGGGCGGAACGGGGTCTTGAGGCCGGCGAGCCCCTCCATGGTGGTCTCGGGACGGAGCCCCTCGTCGGTGGTCGCCAGACCCCACCCCTGCTCGCTGCGGATCGACACCGGCACGAGGTCGGGCTGGATCTTGCCCGCGGCGTAGGCGGCGGCGACCTTCTGCTGGCTGCGCATGCCGAAGCGGTCGGCGCGCTCCTTGGTCAGCTGCGGGAAGCGGTCGTGCAGGCGCTCGGCGGTGAGGCCCATGTTGAGGGCGTCGGCGCTCACCAGCTTCTCGGCGAGGAAGCGGGGGTTGGGGTCGGCGTTGAAGCCCATCGGGTGGCGGCCCATGTGCTCGACGCCGCCGGCGATGGCGACGTCGTAGGCGCCGAAGGCGATGCCGCCCGCGGTCGTGGTGACCGAGGTCATCGCGCCGGCGCACATGCGGTCGATCGCGTAGCCCGGAACGCTCAGCGGGAGCCCGGCGAGGATCGCCGCGGTACGCCCGAGGGTGAGACCCTGGTCGCCCTGCTGCGTGGTCGCGGCGATGGCCACGTCATCCACGCGGTCCTTCGGCAGCGAGGGGTTGCGCTCGAGGAGCCCGATCATCGCCTTGACGATCAGGTCGTCGGCCCGGGTGTTCCAGTACATGCCCTTCTCGCCGGCCCGCCCGAACGGGGTTCGGACTCCGTCCACGAATACGACGTCGGCTCGTTCAGCCACGATGCTGCCTCCCAGGGGGTCGATGGTCAGCGTTCAGCCTAGGGAGGGGGGCGCGATCGAGGGGGGAGGCCTGCGCCTTCCTACGAACCGGGCTCGCCGGGCTCCTCGGGCTCTTGGAGTGCCTCGACAAAGGCGACCGCGATCGCCTGTGCGGTTGCGTCAACCTGCCACGATCGCGCGCCGAGCTCCCGCAGGGCCGTGGCGATGCCGTCGAAGCCGCGATCGACCGGCGGACGCCAGGCGAGGCGGCGGGCGTGCTCCGGGGTCAGCAGGTTCTCGACGGGGAGATCCAGCGACTCGGCGATCTCCTGCAACCGCGACCGCATGGCCCGGTAGCGGCGGTCGGCCTCCGGGTCGCGGTCGGCCCACGATCGCGGCGGCGGGATGCTCTCCTCACCGCTGCGGATCGACGGCAGGTCGTCGGTGCTCATGCCGGTCTCGATGGCCGCCCACCACCGGTCGATCTGTGAGCGGCTCGCCCTTCCGGTGAACGCCTTGAGCGCGGCGAGGTCTCGCTTGGCGGTCAGCGGGGCGCGGGCCGCGGCCACGATGGACGCGTCGGGCAGCAGGCGCCCGGGCGCCGTGTCGACCTCCTGGGCGTAGGCGTCGCGGG
>JAIWOM010000040.1 GCA_020216895.1 Microcella sp. | reverse complement strand
CGTGCGCCGTCGGGTGGTCGAGGTGCCGGTAGCGGCGGGCGCTGTCGAGCACCAGGTCGCGCACCTGCTCGACCGGAGCGACGCGGGCATAGCGGCGGGCCAGCCGCTCGCTGATGCGGTCGAGAACGTCGAGGGCGCGGGGGGCGTGGAGCGTCACCGCGGTCCCCCGCGCTCGCCCGTCCGTGCGGCGTCGGCACGCATCCGCCGCGTCGTTCCCCCGGTCATCCCCCCAGTGAACGCGAGGGCCGTGAACGAGCGGTGAACGCCGGGCGACGCCGAGCGGGCGGGCCCGTGTTTCCTGCCACAATGGGCGCCATGCAGGAGGACGGGCTGACCGAGGCGGGCTACCAGGTCGACGGCGGCGTGGGCGGCGACTTCCTCGACGACTACGACGAGTCGACGAGCGTCGACGACGGCACGCTCCAGATCGACCGCTACCTCGACCGCGAGCTGAGCTGGCTGCGGTTCAACCAGCGCGTGCTCGAGCTGGCCGAGGACGACGCGGTGCCCCTGCTCGAGCGGGCGAACTTCCTCGCCATCTTCGCCAGCAACCTCGACGAGTTCTTCATGGTGCGCGTGGCGGGGCTCAAGCGCCGCATCGTCACCGGGCTCGCGGTGCCGACCAACACCGGCCGGGCGCCCGCCGACGTGCTCACCGACATCAACGCGCTCGCGCTCGAGCTGCAGCTGCGGCACGCCCGCGCCTTCCACGAGCTGGTGAAGCCGGCCCTCGACGACGCGGGCATCCACATCGAGTCGTGGGCCGATCTCAACGAGGCCGACCGCGCGCGGGTCGACGAGATCTTCTCCGCCCAGATCTTCCCCGTTCTCATGCCGCTGGCCGTCGACCCGGCGCACCCGTTCCCGTACATCTCGGGGCTCTCGCTCAACCTCTCGGTGCGGGTGCGCAACCCGAAGACCGACCGCGTCGAGTTCGCCCGCCTGAAGGTGCCGCAGGTGCTGCCGCGCTTCGTGCAGCTGCCCGACGACGGCTCGGGCCGTGTGCGGTTCCTCACCCTCGAAGACCTGATCTCGAACCACCTCGACGAGCTCTTCCCGGGCATGGAGATGCTCGAGCACCACGAGTTCCGGGTCACCCGCAACGAGGACGTCGAGATCGAGGAGGACGAGACCGAGAACCTCATCCAGGCTCTCGAGCGCGAGCTGCTGCGGCGCCGCTTCGGCCCGCCGATCCGCCTCGAGATCACCGACGACATGGATGACGTGACCCTCGGTCTGCTCGTGCGCGAGCTCGGCATCACCGAGAACGAGGTCTACCGCCTGCCGGCACCGCTCGACCTGGGCGGGCTGTTCGAGATCGCCAAGCTCGACCGCACGCACCTCAAGTACCCCAAGCACGTGCCGGTGACGCCCGCCCAGCTGCAGCCTCTCGAGCCGAACGCGGCTCCCGACGTCTTCGCGTCGATCGCGCGCGGCGACATCCTCGTGCACCACCCCTACGAGTCGTTCGCGACGAGCGTGCAGGCCTTCCTCGAGCAGGCGGCGCGCGACCCCAACGTGCTCGCCATCAAGCAGACCCTGTACCGCACGAGCGGCGACAGCCCGATCATCGAGGCGCTCATCGACGCCGCCGAGGCCGGCAAGGCCGTGCTCGCCCTCGTCGAGATCAAGGCCCGCTTCGACGAGCAGAACAACATCGAGTGGGCGCGCAAGCTCGAGAAGGCGGGCGTGCACGTCGTCTACGGCCTGGTCGGGCTGAAGACGCACTGCAAGCTTGCGCTCGTGGTGCGGCAGGAGAAGAACGGCGAGCTTCGGCACTACGCCCACATCGGCACGGGCAACTACAACCCGAAGACGAGCCGCATCTACGAAGACCTGGGGCTGTTCACCGCCGACGACCAGGTCGGCAAAGACCTCACCCGCCTGTTCAACGAGCTCTCGGGATACGCGATCGAGAAGAAGTTCAAGCGCCTGCTCGTGGCGCCGCGCTACCTGCGCCGCGGGTTGCTCAAGCACATCCGCACCGAGACCGAGAACGCGCGCGCCGGGCTGCCCTCGGGCATCCGCATCAAGGTGAACTCGCTCGTCGACGAGGCGATCATCGACGCCCTCTACCGGGCCAGCCAGGCCGGCGTGCCGGTCGACATCGTCGTGCGCGGCATCTGCGCCCTCGTTCCGGGGCGGGATGCCCTCAGCGAGACCATCCGCGTGCGCAGCGTACTCGGCCGCTACCTCGAGCACTCGCGCATCTTCGCGTTCCACAACAACGGCGACCCGCAGGTCTACATCGGCAGCGCCGACATGATGCACCGCAACCTCGACCGGCGGGTCGAGGCGCTCATCCGGCTCACCGACCCCACGCATCTCGCGTACATCGACGAGCTGTTCGAGACGACGATGAGCGATCGCACCGCCTCCTGGCACCTGCAGCCCGACGGCGACTGGCAGCGCCGCCATCGCGATGAGAAGGGCAGGGCGCTCGCCGACCTGCAGAATGTCGTCATGAACCAGCTCGCGGCACGGCGACGAGGCGCGACGCGCGCATGAGCTCCGCATCCGCCCCCGTCGCCACCCGGCCGGCCCAGGCCGACCCGGTGCTCGCCGCCGGAGCCCTCGTCTGGAAGATGGTCGACGGCAAGGCGCGGGTGCTGCTCGTGCACCGCACGCAGCACAAGGACGTCTCGCTGCCCAAGGGCAAGGTCGACCCGGGCGAGACCCTGCCGCACACGGCCGTGCGCGAGATCGCCGAAGAGACCGGGTTCGGCGTCGTGCTCGGCGCGCCGCTCGGCACGGTCGAGTACGTGCTGCCCAACGGCAAGCCGAAGGTCGTGCACTACTGGTCGGCCGAGGTCGACCCCGGCCAGGCCGAGCGGCACAGCTACGAGGCCAACGGCGAGATCCGCGCACTCGAGTGGGTGCCGCTCGCGAAGGCGGCCAAGCGCCTCAGCTACGCGCACGACGCCGAGATCGTCGAGCGCTTCGCCGCTCAGCTCGATGCGGGGCTCGCCCGCACCTTCGCGCTCATCGTGCTGCGGCACGGCAAGGCCATGCCGCACGAGCGGTGGGACGGCCCCGACCACTCGCGCCCGCTGCTGCACCACGGCCTCGAGCAGTCGCAGTCGGTCGCCGGCGGCATCGCCGCCTTCGGCCCCGAGGTGCTCGTCTCGAGCACGGCGGCCCGGTGCCTCGCGACGATCGCCCCGACCGCGGCGGCGACCGCGCTGCCCGTCAAGCACTCGACCGGCATCAGTCAAGATGCCTACGCCGCTGACGGCGCGCGCGTGCAGCGGCAGGTCGCCAAGCGGCTCGGGTGCCGCCGCACGGCCGTGCTCTGCAGCCACGGACCCGTCATCCCGCAGATCATCGTCGCGGCCGCCGAGCTCGCCGGCATCGGCGTGACGCCCGCGCTGCGGCGCGGTGCGGCCCTCTCGACCGGGGAGTTCACGGTCATGCACTTCGCGCGCGAGAGCGAGCATCCCCGCCTCGTCGCGATCGAGACCCACGCGCCCGCCGTCGAGGCGTGACCGGCTTCGCCCGTCGTTAACCTTCCGTTCACCTCGTCGGCGGAGCCTGGACACCAGCCGTGCTTAGCGTGACACC
Organism: Microcella sp.; assembly: GCA_020216895.1. Lineage (GTDB taxonomy): Bacteria > Actinomycetota > Actinomycetes > Actinomycetales > Microbacteriaceae > Microcella. The sequence continues at coordinate 6,060 of JAIWOM010000040.1, read as the reverse complement.
GCACGGCGATCCGAGCCGCGCAAGCATTCCTGACACCTATCCCTAGAAAGGGACCACAGTGAACATCAAGCGTGCGGGCAGCGTTGCTGCCATGGCCGTCGTCGGTGCTCTTGTTCTGAGCGCCTGTGCGGCGAACGAGGGCGAGGCGCCCGAGGAGACCGGCGCGAGCCTCAGCGGCACCCTGGTCGGGGCCGGCTCGTCGGCCGTCGGCGCGGCGCAGGAGAGCTGGATCGCGGCGTTCCAGACCGCGAACCCCGACGTCACCGTCAGCTACGACCCCACCGGTTCGGGCGCGGGTCGCGAGACCTTCGCGGGCGGCGGTTCCGACTTCGCCGGCACCGACCGTGCGTTCAACGACGAGGAGCTCAACGGCGGCGTGGAGTTCGTGGGCTGCGCCCCCGACTCGGGCATCGTCCAGCTGCCGCTCTACATCTCGCCGATCGCCGTCATCTTCCAGCTCGAGGGCATCGACTCGCTGAACATGACCGCCGACGTGATCGCGGGCATCTTCGCCGAGCAGATCACCAACTGGAACGACCCGGCCATCGCCGAGCTGAACCCCGGTGTCGAGCTGCCCGACCTGGCCATCACGCCCGTGCACCGCTCGGACGACTCGGGCACCACCGAGAACTTCACCGACTACCTCGCGCAGGCCGCCCCCTCGGTGTGGACCTACGAGGCCGACGGCGTGTGGCCGCTCGACTCGGGTGAGGCCGCTCAGGGCACCTCGGGTGTTGTCGACGCCGTCACCAACGGCACCGGCACCATCGGCTACGCCGACGCCTCGCGCGCTGGCGACCTCGGCACCGTCTCGGTGGGCGTGGGCGACGAGTTCGTCCCGTTCTCGCCCGAGGCCGCCGCGGCCGTCGTCGACGCCTCGCCGTTCGTCGAGGGTCGCGCCGACTTCGACCTCAGCATCGAGCTGGCTCGCGACACCACCGAGTCGGGTGTTTACCCGGTCGTTCTCGTCGCCTACCTGGTGGCCTGCGAGACCTACACCGACCCGGCCAAGGCCGAGCTGGTGAAGGCCTACTTCACCTACATGGCCAGCCCCGAGGGCCAGGCTGACGCCCAGGCCGGTGCCGGCTCGGCCCCGATCTCGGCCGCGCTCTTCGAGCGCGTGACCGCCGCGATCGAGGTCATCGGCGCCGCCGAGTAACCAGCACCACCAGCACCACCGACGGCGTGGGGTGCGGATGCGGTTGCCTCCGCACCCCACGCCCGTCAGACTGAACCCGCAGCACCCAGACGCTCCTCTGCTCCAGACCCCCCGGAAGGATCCCGCCTCGATGTCTGCCACCGAAGCGACAGAGCCCACCGAAGCGGCACAGCAGAGAACCCCCCTCCGCGCCAAGCAGCGCCTCGGCGACATCGTCTTCTCGCGGGCCGCTCTCGTCTCGGGCTCCGCGATCCTCCTCATCCTCGCTCTCGTCGCGGTCTTCCTCGTCGCCCAGAGCCTCCCCGCCGTCGTCGCCGACCCGGGCGACTTCATCGGCAAGCCGGCCAGCCTGTGGGACTACGTCTGGCCCCTCGTCTTCGGCACGCTCTGGTCGGCCACGCTCGCGCTGATCATGGCCCTGCCGCTCGCGGTGGGCATCGCGCTCTTCATCTCGCACTACGCCCCGCGCCGCGTGGCCGCGTTCCTCGGCTACATCATCGACCTGCTCGCCGCGGTGCCCTCGGTCGTCTACGGGCTCTGGGGCATCGGGGTGCTCGCCCCCGCTGTGCTGCCCGCCTACCAGTGGCTGACCGAGAACCTGGGCTGGATCCCCTTCTTCGCCGGCCCGGTCTCGGGCACCGGCCGCACGATCCTCACCGCCGCGATCGTGCTCGGCGTGATGATCCTCCCCGTGATGACGGCCATCTGCCGCGAGATCTTCCTCCAGACCCCGGTGCTGCATGAGGAGGCCGCGCTCGCCCTCGGTGCGACGCGCTGGGAGATGATCACGATGGCCGTGCTGCCCTTCGGTCGTCCCGGCATCATCTCGGGCGCCATGCTCGGCCTCGGCCGGGCGCTCGGCGAGACGATGGCGGTCGCCATGGTGCTCTCGCCGCAGGCGATCATCACCTTCGCGCTGCTGCAGTCGGCCAACCCGAACACGATCGCCGCGAACATCGCGCTGAGCTTCCCCGAGTCGTACGGGGTCAACGTGAACCTGCTGATCTTCACGGGCCTCGTGCTCTTCCTCATCACGCTCGCCGTCAACTCGATCGCGCGCTACATCGTGAACCGCCGCAAAGACTTCTCGGGGGCGAACTGACATGACCGCGACCCAGGCTCCGGCCGGCATCACCAACAGCCTCACCCAGGGGCGCCTGCACCCGCGCACGCCGTGGGTGATCCTCGGGCTGTCGCTGACGGCCGCGGCCGGCATCGTCTCGCTGATCTCCGCCTCCACCGACTCGGAGTTCTCGCTCGTCGGCGCGGTGGCCCTCGGCGCGCTGTTCTATCTCGTGATGGTGGTCGTCATCAGCCGCCAGGTCGAGGGCTCGCGCCAGGCCACCGACCGCTTCGTGACGGCGCTCGTCAGCGGCGCCTTCCTCATCGCGATGACGCCGCTCGTGTCGCTCCTCGTGACCGTCGTCATCAACGGCTCGGCCCGGTTCGACGTCGAGTTCTTCACCAGCTCGATGCGCAACGTCGTCGGGGAGGGCGGCGGCGCGATCCACGCGATCGTCGGCACGCTGCTCATGACCGGCACCGCGGCGATCATCTCGATCCCGATCGGCCTGCTCACCGCCATCTACCTGGTCGAGTACGGCCGCGGCCCCCTGGCCCGGGCGATCACCTTCTTCGTCGACGTCATGACGGGCATCCCCTCGATCGTGGCGGGCCTGTTCGCCTTCGCCCTGTTCGCGCTGTTCTTTGGCCCGGGCATCCGCATGGGCTTCGCCGGGGCCATCGCGCTCTCGGTGCTGATGATCCCCGTCGTAGTGCGCTCGTGCGAGGAGATGCTGCGCGTCGTGCCCAACGAGCTGCGCGAGGCCTCGTACGCGCTCGGTGTTCCCAAGTGGCTCACGATCCTCAACGTCGTGCTGCCCACCTCGGCCGCGGGCATCGCGACCGGCATCATGCTCTCGATCGCCCGCGTGATCGGCGAGACGGCCCCGCTGCTCATCGTCGCCGGGTTCTCGCAGAGCATGAACTACAACCTGTTCAGCGACCGCATGCAATCGCTGCCGGTGTTCGTGTTCACCTCGTACTCGATCCAGGGCGTCGACACCCAGGCCTACCTCGACCGGGCCTGGGCGGGCGCGCTCACGCTGATCCTCATCGTGATGCTGCTCAACCTCATCGCCCGCCTGATCGCCCGCTTCTTCGCCCCCAAGCTCGGCCGCTGAGCCCCCTACCGATCGAAGGAACCCGCACTCGTGTCCAAGCGCATCGAAGTCAACGACCTCAACGTCTACTACGGCAAGTTCAAGGCCGTGGAGGACGTCACGATGGTCATCGAGCCCCGCAGCGTGACCGCCTTCATCGGCCCCTCGGGCTGCGGCAAGTCGACCTTCATCCGCACGCTCAACCGCATGCACGAGGTGATCCCGGGCGCCTACGTCGAGGGCCAGGTGCTCGTCGACGGCGACGACCTCTACGGCCCCGGCGTCGACCCGGTGCTCGTGCGCCGCCAGGTCGGCATGGTGTTCCAGCGCCCCAACCCGTTCCCGACCATGTCGATCCGCGACAACGTGCTCGCCGGTGTGAAGCTCAACAACCGCCGCATCAGCAAGAGCGACGCCGACGACCTCGTCGAGAAGTCGCTGCGCGGCGCCAACCTCTGGAACGAGGTCAAGGACCGCCTCGAGCGTCCGGGCTCGAGCATCTCGGGCGGCCAGCAGCAGCGCCTCTGCATCGCCCGCGCGATCGCCGTCGAGCCCGAGGTCATCCTCATGGACGAGCCCTGCTCGGCCCTCGACCCGATCTCGACGCTCGCCATCGAGGACCTCATCGAGGAGCTCAAGCAGAACTACACGATCGTCATCGTCACCCACAACATGCAGCAGGCCAGCCGCGTGAGCGACAAGACGGCGTTCTTCAACATCGCCGGCACCGGCAAGCCCGGCAAGCTCATCGAGTACGACGACACCTCGGTGATCTTCTCGAACCCGAGCGTCAAGGACACCGAGGACTACGTCTCCGGCAAGTTCGGGTAGGCCGCGGCGCTCGGCGCCGATTCGCGCGCGGCGCTACGCGTCGATGCGCTCGGACGCCGGGTGCGCGTCGTCCTCGTGCAGGGTGAACCGGTAGCCGACGTTGCGCACGGTGCCGATCAGCGACTCCATATCGCCGAGCTTCGCGCGCAGGCGCCGCACGTGCACGTCGACGGTGCGGGTGCCGCCGAAGTAGTCGTAGCCCCACACCTCGCTCAGCAGCTGCTCGCGCGTGAACACGCGGCTCGGGTGCGTCGCGAGGAACCGCAGCAGCTCGAACTCCTTGAACGTGAGGTCGAGCGGCCGGCCGTTGACCTTGGCCGAGTAGCTGGCCTCGTCGATGACCACCCCGGAGGCGCGGATCATCGACGACTCCTGATCGCGATCCTGGCGGCCGATGGCGAGCCGGATGCGCGCATCCACCTCGGCCGGCCCCGCCGAGTCGAGCAGCACGTCGTCGATGCCCCACTCCGCGTTCACCGCGGTCAGGCCGCCCTCAGTGAGCACCACGATGATCGGCGAGCCCGCCCCCGTGGTCGTCAGGATCTTGCAGAGCGACTTGGCGCTCGCGAGGTCGGCGCGGGCATCCACCAGGATGATGTCGGCCGGGGGCGCGCCGACGAGCGCCGCGGGCTGGGCGGGGATCCGCCGCACGCGGTGGCTGAGCAGCCCCAGAGCCGGCAGAACGTCGCTGTCCACCTGCGAGGTCAGGATCAACAGCTGCGCCATGGGTCCTCCCGGTGTCCCGCACAGTCTACAAGCGCCCTAGCATGGGGGCATGTCCCGCACGATCGCGACCGCGCTGCCCGTCTGGGTGGTCGTCGCCGGGGCCGCTGTCACGGTCGCCCTGCTGGTGCCGCGCGAGCAGTGGTGGGGCATCCTGCCGGTCATCGCCGCCGGTGCCATGCTGCTGACGTTCGTGATCCAGGTAAGCCTGCAGTCGAAGGACGGCCTGGTCACCCGCATGCTCGTCACCGTGTCCGGGGTCTTCGTGCTGCTCGCCGCGGCCTCGCTCATCACGCTGCTGCTCGCGGGCTTCTAGCAGGCTCTCCCGGCGTAGACTGGGTACATGCTCATCGCTCTGGAGTTCTTCTTCCTCGGCCTCCTCGGCCTGGCGACGATCGCCATCGGCTTCGTCTCGGCGGTCGTGCTCGTCAACCTGTACCGCGGCCAGCGCTGATCGCGCCGGCCCCGTGTTCACCCTCGACACGAACCTGCCGGCCGAGCTCGCCCCGCTCGCCTGGCTGATCGGCGTCTGGGACGGCACCGGGGTCGTCCACTACCGCGACGGCGATCGCACCCGCACCCACGAGTTCGGGCAGCGCGTGAGCTTCAGCCACGACGGCCTCAACTACCTGAACTACTCGTCGACCACCTGGCTGCTCGACGACGAGAACACGCCGCTGAACGCCGAAGCCGGCTACTGGCGCCTGCACCGCCCCTCTGCCGCGGGCGATCCCGGCCCGGGCATGCTGCCCGGCGACGGGCCGCGGCCGTTCGCGACCGCTGAGCAGGTCGAGACCCTCCGGGCCGAGCACGGCGGCTTCGACGTCGAGGTCGCGCTGATCCACCCGAGCGGCATCAGCGAGCTCTACCTCGGCCGCACCGCGGGCGCCCGCATCGACCTGCAGACCGACGCCGTCATGCGCTCGGCCAGCGCCAAGGAGTACTCGGCCGCCACCCGCCTCTACGGGCTCGTCGACGGCAAACTCCTCTGGGCGTGGGATATTGCCGCGCTCGGCAACGACCTCCGCACCCACGCTTCCGGAACGCTGACCCGCGATGGCTGAGCTGTCGTCCGGCCCCTCGCCGCTGCTCGGGCTTCCCGGTGCCGTCGCCGGCTCCGCGCCGGCCGCGACCGCGACGGCGGCGCACTACGGCGACCCGGTCGCCGAGCAGCGGATGCTCGCC